>CAYUYI010000242.1:0-2486 GCA_964448995.1 uncultured Propionivibrio sp.
CGGTTGGGCCAACGACTTGCCGGAACTCGGCGAAGCTGCGCGCAACGAGTTGTCGCCACAGGTCGAACGACGGATCGGCGAGAGCATCATGAACGAGATTCGCCAGCGCGAACCTTCGTATATCGACGATCCGGAAATCAATGACTACCTCGCTCGTCTCGGGCGACGACTCGTTGAAGCGAGCGCCAATCCGACCGGCAATTTTCACTTTTTTGCCATCCGCGACAACGCGGTTAACGCCTTTGCCATGTTCGGTGGTTATATCGGCGTGAATACCGGAACGCTGTTGACGGCGCAGTCCGAGTCCGAGCTGGCCGGGGTGATGGCTCATGAAATCGCTCACGTGACGCAGAACCATCTTGTCCGTCAGATTGCCAAGGAGAAACAGAATACCTTGCCATCGCTGGTGGCCATGGCCGTCGGTATTCTCGCGGCTCGTTCGAACTCTTCGGCGGCTGCCGGCATCATTACGGGGGCGCAGGCCGGGGTTGTTCAGGCGCAACTGGCCTACACCCGCGATTTCGAGCGCGAGGCCGACCGCGAAGGATATCGGATTCTCGACAAAGCAGGCTACGACGTGCGCGGCATGGGAGATTTCTTCGAGCGTTTGCAAAAGGCCGGGCGCCTGTATGAAAACAACGCGCCGGTCTATCTGCGCTCGCACCCGCTCACCGTCGAACGGCTCTCGGATATGCAGAATCGCGCAGAGGAGTCGCCCTATCGGCAGGTTGTCAGCCATCTCGATTTCTATCTGATACGTGCCAAGCTGCGGGCTTTCAACGGAACGCCGCGCGAGGCCGTGGCCGATTTCGACACGTTGGTGAGAGAGAAGAAGTTTGCTTCGGCAGCGGCGGCCCGCTACGGCATGGCGGTCGCACAGATGCGGGCCAAGGATGCGACGGCGGCACAACGCGAAATGGATGCCTTGCAGGCGCTGAAAGTGAGTTCGCCGCTGATTGCCGGTTTGGCGGCTGAGGTCCGGTTGGCGCTGAAGGATAACGCCGGCGCGTTGGTGATTTACCGGGAAGCGCTGCAGCGCTTTTCGCAGGCGAAATCTCTCGTCTACGGTTATGCGGAAGCGCTTTATGCCGGGCAGCACTTTGAGCAGGCCTTGGTTTTCCTCGAATCACAGATCCAACTGAGTTTCGCCGATTCCCGACTGTATGCCCTTCAGGCCAAAACTTACGCGGCTCAGGGGCGGCGACTGCAGCAGCATCGTGCGCAGGCCGAGGCCTACATCCTGCTCGGGCAACTCGGTGCCGCGGTTGAGCAGTTGCAGTATGCGCAGCAGGCGACGGACGGCAACTTTTACGAGCAATCGGCGGTCGACGCCCGGTTGCGTGAATTGCGTCAACTCCAGGCCGAAGAAGCCAAACAAAAGCGCGGCGGCTGGTAATCGCCGCGGCCATTCCTCTCAGGGAACCATCATGCAGTGTGATCGCGAACTTGATGTTCAGGGGCTGAATTGCCCGTTACCGATTTTGCGCACCAAGAAGGCGCTGTCCGAGATGAGCAGTGGGCAGGTGCTTCATGTGCAGGCGACCGACCCGGGCGCCGTCAGGGATTTTCAGGCCTTTGCCAAACAGACCGGGAATCAGTTGCTGGAGTTCTCCGATACCGGTCCGGTATTCGAGTTCTATTTCAAGCGCAAATAGCCGTTCATTGAGGGGCATGTCGTTCCGCGCCGATGCGCCTTTTGCGCTTATCGATGGCGACGATGGGTCAGCACATCTGCTGACCGACTACCGCCGCCAACAGGTTTCCGTGTCGGCCGATGAGCGCGGGGCGGCGCCTGCTGTGCTGTTTGCGGGCATCGAAACGGCTTCGGCTGCCGGCGAGTGGGTGGTGCTGGCCGCGGACTACGGGCTGGGCGCGTCTTTCGAGGTGGCTGCGCGTAGTCCGGAGGGCGACAGAAAAAGCTTGCGCGCATGGTTTTTCGGTCGGTGCCAAGCACTCGATGCGCAGCAGGTCGATGAACTGCTGTCGTGCGCGCAGGAAGGTCTGCCCGAACATCTGTGCCGGGCCGGTGTGGCCGAATTGTGCGCAACACTTGCCGAAAGCGACTACGCGCACAAGGTCGAGCAGATCAAGGCCTGGATTACCGACGGGGACTGCTACCAGATCAATTTGACCTTTCCGCTCGATTTCCGCGTCTATGGCCATCCGCTGGCGCTTTATGCCGCGTTGCGCAAACGCCAGCCGGTGCGCTATGGCGCCTACGTGGCGGTGCCGGAAGCGGTCATTCTGTCGCATTCGCCTGAGCTTTTTTTCCAGCGCTCCGCGGCGCGCGTGACCACGCGCCCCATGAAAGGGACGGCGCCACGCGGCGCGACGCCTCAATCGGATGTGGCGCTGCGCGAAGCGATGCTGGCGTCGGAAAAAGAGCGCGCCGAGAACGTGATGATCGTCGACTTGCTGCGCAACGATCTCGGCCGGCTCGCCGCGCCCGGTGACGTGCGTGTCGACGCCTTGTGTGCGGCTGAAGC
>CAYUYI010000242.1:2586-4056 GCA_964448995.1 uncultured Propionivibrio sp.
GGCAGCGGCATCGTCATCGACGCCGACCCGGCACGTGAGTATGCCGAATGCCTGCTCAAGGCGCGTTTTCTGACCGGCTTCGACCCCGGCTTCGAACTGATCGAAACGATGCGCCTGGAACACGGCCGCTTCCCCATGCAATCCAGCCACCTGGACCGGCTGAAAAACTCGGCGCGGGCGTTGGGCTTCGCGCTCGACGAGCGCGCGGTGGCGACGGCCTTGACCACGCAGGTTCACGAACACCCGGTCGGTGTGTTTCGCGTTCGGCTGTCGCTCGCGCACAGCGGCGCCTTCAAGTTGGCCGTGGCAGAACTCGACGAACCGGTATGCAACTGGCGGGTGGTGATCGCCGAAGAAAGCCTGCCCGCGAACGACTATCTGCGCGCCCACAAGACGACCGTCAGAGGCCGCTACGACGCCGTTCTGGGCCGTCTGGCCGAAGACGTCTTTGACGCGATTTTTCTCAATGAACAGGGCGAAGTGTGCGAGGGCGCGCGCAGCAATGTGTTCATCGTGCGTGACGGCCAGTGGCTGACGCCCTCTTTAAAGTGCGGCCTGCTGCCGGGGGTGATGCGTCGCTCGCTGCTGGAATCGGGGCGTGCCGTCGAACAGGTGCTTTACCGCGAAGACCTGCTGTCGGCGGAAAAAATCTATCTCGCCAACGCCTTGCGCGGGGTCATCCCGGTCCGGTTTTAGGTTGACGCTACGTTGCTTGCGCGCGAGTCAGCCATTTGGTGACTGGTTCCGCGCGATAAGCTGCCATGCGCTCAAGCAGCCGCTCGATATCGGTATCGACCAGCGCCATGTCGCGATTCTGTGCGCGCAGGAAACCGTCTTCGACGGCGCGGTCGAATAGCGCTAACAAAGGGTCGTAAAAACCGGCGACGTTGAGGATGCCGACCGGCTTGGTGTGGAAGCCGAGCTGGCTCCAGGTGAGGATTTCGCACACTTCCTCAAAGGTGCCAAAACCGCCGGGCAGGGCGATGAAACCGTCGGAAAGCTCTGCCATGCGCGCTTTGCGTGTGTGCATCGAATCCACGACCTCGATTCGTGTCAGCGTTTGATGATCAACGGGGCGGCCGGCCACCTCCTTGCCCATCAGCGCTTGCGGAATGATGCCGATGACTTCGCCGCCGGCCAGCAGGCAGGCGTCAGCCACCGCGCCCATCAGGCCGATGTTGCCGGCCCCGTAAACAAGGCCGATACCGCGTTGGGCCAGCACCGTGCCGACGGTGTTGGCCGCCGCGAGATAGTCAGGATGGTTGCCGGCATTCGAGCCGCAGAAAACGCAGAGTTGTTTCATCGTGATGTCGAATGAAAAGGAATGAAAAAATCCAATCTAACCGCAGATCGTGACGACGAGACGTCGGCGATGCGGGTGTGAGCGGTGTTCCCACAGATAAATGCCTTGCCAGGTGCCGAGCGCCAAGCGTCCCTGGCTGACTGGGACCGTGATGCTGCTGCCGGCGA
>CAYUYI010000243.1:0-4048 GCA_964448995.1 uncultured Propionivibrio sp.
CAGACGCAGGCATTATTTCCGCCGGCTATCCCGGCAATGTTCTCTATTTCATTGGCGATCGGGACGAAGTCATTCCACCCACCATCGATCAGCTCTACAACGCCTCGTTCCGCCAAGCCAGCAGTTTTCGCCGGGTGCTGATCGACAACTGTCCACACCCCATCCATCGCTGGGCGGCCAGCACACCGGAAGTCCGCCATACCATTCGCGCCGAATTGTCGCGTTTCATCGACACAACCGTACCGCACGTCGCGCCATCACGACCGTGAAATTCGGGCCGTCCGAATCCGCGTAAGATATCCCGGCCCCTTGGCACAACCCTGCCCATTATCGAGGAGTCCGACCATGCCCCACCTGATCATCGAATACAGCCGAAACACGCCGGAATTCGACGCCCACGCCCTGCTGCTCGAATGCAATCAGGCACTGTTCGCCTCGGGCCAGTTCACGGAAATCGACATCAAGAGCCGTGCCGTCCGGCACGATGTTTTCGTCATCGGCACCGATCCGGCCCACCGCGCCTTCGTCTACGCCCGGCTGGCACTGCTCAGCGGGCGCTCGCCGGAAATCAAGCGGGACCTTGCGCAGCGGTTGCAGGCCGTGCTGGAAAAATTCTTCCCGCACAGCGGCGGCCTCAATCTCCAACTCTCGGTGGAACTGCAGGACATGGACCGCGATTCGTTTCTGAAGACGTTTATCAAGAATTAACCGGAACGGCGAAAGGCGCATGGATATTGGTTCTCAGCGGCTTGCATCGCGCAAAGTCAATATCCATGCGCCTTTCAGCGACATGCTGTAAAGCAGTTCACCAAAAAAGGCCGGCATCGCAATCGATGCCGGCCTTTGTCTGGCAATTCAATGCCCCGGAATCAGCGCAACGCGTTGGGCAATACGGTAATGAACCACGGGAACATCGTGAGGATGAACAGCGTGACCAGCAGCGCGTAGAGGTATGGCAGCGACGCCTTCATCACCTTCTCGATTGGCACTTTGGAGATGGCACTGGCGACGAACAGATCCAGTCCGACCGGCGGCGTGATGCAGCCGATGGCCAGGTTCACCACCATCAGCACGCCGAAGAACAGCGGATCGATGCCAAGCGTCTTGGCCACCGGCAGGAAGATCGGCGTCAGGATGACGACCGCCGCCGAAGCGTTGACCATGGTCCCCGCGATCAGCAGCACGATGTTGAGCGCCATCAGGAACATGAAGGGCGACGTGGTGATCGACACCACAAACTCACCGATGCGGTGCGGGATCTGCAGGTTCGTCAGCATCCAGCCGAAAACGTTGGCCGCACCGACCAGGAACATGATCATTGTTGTCCCGATGACCGCCTGGAAGACGATCTGCGGGAAGTCCTTGAACTTGAGTTCCTTGTAGATGAACAGGCCGACGAAGATGCCGTACACCACCGCCACCGCGGCCGCTTCGGTCGGGGTGAAGATGCCGCCGTAGATGCCGCCCAGGATGATGACCGGCGTCATCAGGGCAAAAAACGACTCCTTGAAGGCTTTGCCGACGCCAACGATCGAGAACTTCCCATCGGGTTCGATGCCGCGCTTCTTGGCCAGGTACCAGCTGACGACCATCATCGAGACGCCCATCATGATGCCGGGAATGAAACCGCCGACGAACATGTCACCGATCGAGACATCGCCGATCACACCGAAGACCACCATGGTGATCGACGGCGGAATGACGATGCCGACCACGCCGCTGGAAGCCACGACACCGGTCGCCCATTCGCGGCCATAGCCTTTTTTCTCCATGGCATTGATCATCGTGGTGCCGAGTGCCGCCGTCGTCGCCGCAGAAGACCCGGAAATCGCCGCAAAGAAGCAGCCGGACACCGAAACCGTCTGGGCCAGGCCACCACGGAAGGAACCGACCAGCGCCTGCGAAAAGTTAACCAGGCGTTGTGTTACCCCGCCGGCCGACATGAACGAGCCCGCCAGCATGAAGAAAGGCACGGCCATGAAGGAGAAGGAATCAATGCCGGAGTACATGATCTGCGAGACCATGACCAGCGGCTTGTCGATGAAGAAGACGAGGATCGTCGCCACCGACAGACAGAGGGTGTAGGCAACCGGCACCCCGAGCATCGTGAGGCCGAGAAAGACGGCCAAAAGTACATAATCCATGCTTGATCCCCTGATTAACTGTGGATTTCTTCGTGCCTGACGTCATCACCCTTGAAAAAGCGGATGGTGTCGCGCAGCAAGTAGAGCGCCATGAGCACGCAACTGATCGGGATGACTGCGTAAATGTAGCTCATCGAAATTTCCAAACCCGGCGACTCCTGGAAAGTCATCACCTGTGTCATCTTGGCGCCTTGCGTCATCAGAATGCCGATGAACACATAGCCACAAGCCAGCGACAACAGCTTCAGGAGCTTGCCGATCACGGTCCCTTTGAAATAATTCGGCAGAAATTCGACGGCCAGGTGGCCCGATTCGCCCATGATCAGCGCCGAGCCAAGGAACACGACGTAGACGAACAGGTAACGCGCCAATTCTTCCGACCATTCCGGCGTATAACTGAATCCATAGCGGGTGACGACCTGCGCGAAAATGGTCACGAGCATCACCATCATGGCGACGAACGAAAACCAGTACAGCACGGATCGGATGCCCTTCAGCAGTTTGTCCAGCATAACCAATACCCCCTCCCACAAAAAAACCCGGACAGCGGATCTGTCCGGGTTTTCAAACAAAGAATCTTACTTCTCCAGCGCGCGGATCTTGTCGAGGTTATCCTTGCCGACGGTTTTCTCGAGCGACTTGTACACGGAATCGGTCGCGTCGATGAACGGCTTGCGGTCCACCGTGATGACTTCGATCTTGCCGGTTTTCTTGATCTTGTCCCAGAACTCGCTGTCTTCCGCTTCCGCCAGCTTGCGCTGCCACGCGATCGATTCGGTCGCGGCCGCCTGGATGATCGCCTGCTGTTCGGGCTTGAGTTTCTTCCAGCTCGCCATCGAGATCAGGAACGGCTCGGCAGAATAGGCGTGGCCGGTCAGCGAGGCGTACTTCTGTACTTCGAAGAAACGCTTGGTGTAGATGTGCGCGGACGGGTTTTCCTGACCGTCGACAACGCCGGCCTGCATACCGGAGTACAGTTCGGCCAGCGCCATCGGCGTCGGCGAAGCGCCCATCGACTTCATCATCTCCACGTAGACCTTGTTGTTCATCACGCGCATCTTCAGCCCCTTCATGTCGGCCGGGGTCTTGATCGGACGCGTGTTGTTGGTCATGTGACGGATGCCGTTTTCCATGTAACCGAGCATCTTGAGGCCCTTGGCTTCAAGCGGCTTGGCCAGTTCCATGCCGACGGTGTCCAGTGCCTTGAAGGCATGCGCGCGATCCTTGAACAGGAAGGGCATGTCGAAGATCGCCATCTTCGGCTCGAAGGTGCCGAGTTCGGCGGTACCGGTCAGCGTCATGTCCACAGTACCGTAGATCAAACCTTCGATCAGTTCCTTCTGGGTACCCAGCGACGAGGACGGGAAAACCTTGATCTCGATGTCGCCTTTGGATTTCTGCTTGACGAGTTCGGCGAAATGATCGGCGCCCTTGCCGTAGGGGTTGGTCGCCTCGGCAATATGGCCCAGCTTCAGCACCGTGGCAGCCAGCACCGATGACGAAACGAAACACGCCAGCAAGGCGGAAGCCAACTTCGTTTGCATTTTCATGAAACACTCTCCTGAATTGATTTGTCCGGATGACTTCAGTCGGGGTACCGATTTCTCGGCGGCGCCAGCATGAGAAATGCGCAAATCACATCGCAATTCCCGCCGACAGGGGGACACAGTCTATCGTGTCCCGACAGCTTCAACAATGAACCATCAGTTTATTTAGTTTTGTGCCGATCATATAGAAAGCGGCTGGATGCACAACTACTCCAAGGGGTAGTCGAACGGCCGGGCAAAAACCGCCGCCCCCCTCGCTCGCCCCAGAACTACATTCCGAGCGAATTCAGGAGATCGTCGTGTTCCGAGCTGCCCCCTTTATTTGGGGCTGCCGGCGCGGGTTTGGTGCCGTTGACT
>CAYUYI010000244.1:0-4022 GCA_964448995.1 uncultured Propionivibrio sp.
GCGATGCGATGGGCAAAGGTGCCGAGCAGGCTGGTGACTTCGTCGGGCATGCCGAAAAACCAGAGATACGTGTCGATGTTGTGACAGGCCTGCTGCATGAAAGGGCCGCCGCCGTCGACTTCCCATCCGCCGCGATAGGCGCTGCTGTCGTAGTACGCCTGATCCCGCCAGAACTTGCAGGACAGGTCGGCGGCGTAGATGCGGCCAAAGGCTTTGTTGGCGAACAAGCGCTGCAGCGTCAGGTTGTCCGGATTGGTCCGGCGTTGATAGGACACGGCCAGCGTTACCCCCGCTTTTTCGCAAGCCTCGATCATGCTGTCCATGGCCGAAAGATGAATGTCGAGCGGCTTTTCGGTGAGAACATGCTTGCCGAGCTGGGCCGCTTCGATGGCCGCTTGATGATGCAATCCGTTGGGTGTCGTGATGATGACCGCATCGTACGGCATGGTGAGTTCCGACAGACTGGCCGCGCAATGAAGTTGCGGGGCGGCCGCTGGGCGGCGCCCTGAACGCGAGACACAGGCGACGACTTCACTGCCAGATAGTTTTGCGATGGCCGAAACATAGATGTTGCTGATGTTGCCGGTGCCGACGAGTGCATATCTCATGACGAATTTCCTCCAGGCGACTTAGTTTGCCCCACTTTTCGATGTGTCGGGGAATGTTCGCGACGACTCAATGCAAAGCCGACCGCATGCGGTCGGTTTTGCATTGCTGGATGTGACGGCGCCGGGTCGTCAGACCTTGAAGCGCGATACCAAGGCTTGCATGCCTTGGGCTGTCTGTGCCATCGAGTCGGAGGCATGTGCCGTTTCGTTGGCGATGGAGTTGGCTTCCTCGGCCTGGGTGGCGATGTCTTCGATTTTTTTGGCGACTTCCGTGGAGGCAGAAGACTGTTCTCGCAGCGCGCCATCGACTTCGCCGACCAGCGAGGCGACCCGTTGCGCCATTTCACGCATTCGCGCGATGGAATCCCCGGCCTGCCCCGCGATCGAAACGCTACTGTCCACCAGTTCCACCCCGTGTGAAACGCGTGAGACGACGCGGCCGGTGGAATCCTGGATGGTGCTGACCATCTGGGAAATTTCACCGGTCGAAAGCGCCGTCCGTTCCGACAATTTGCGTACTTCGTCGGCGACCACGGCGAAACCGCGGCCCGCTTCGCCGGCCCGTGCAGCTTCGATGGCGGCATTGAGCGCCAGCAGGTTGGTCTGGTCGGCGATATCCTTGATGACCGCGACGATGTTGGAGATTTTCTCGGATTCGTTTTGCAGGTGATGCATCTGCTCCGCCGATTCACGGACGACGTCGGCCGCCTCGTTGATCTGACGGACCAATGTCTCGATGGCGTGGTGCCCTTCGTTGGCCTGTTCGTCGGAGTCTTTTGCCACCCGGGCTGCGGCGCCGGTATTGTCGGCGACGATGTTGATGGAAACGGTCAGTTCCTCGACGTTGGCCGCGATGGCCGATGCCGCGCTGCTCTGGATCGAGGCCGATTGATTCATCTGGTTCACGGCGTCGTTCAGATTCTGCGCGGCGTCGAGGATCGATTGAGCACTGGCCGTCGTTTCCCGCATCGCACTCCGCAAGGATCCCTGCATTTCGCCCATGGCCCCGAGCAGTTTTCCGACTTCGTCGCCCGTGGCTGGCGGCAAGGTGACTGTCAGGTCGCCGTTGGCGATTTCATGGGCGATATCGACGGCATTGTTGAGCCGCGATGAGATGCGCTGGGCGATCAGGTAGCTGCAAAAGAGAGCCAGCGCGATACCGAGGATCAGGGCGGTGATGCCGCCCGCGGTTGCGCTCTGGATGTCTGCCATGGCTTCGGTTGCAGAGCGCTCGGCGCCTTCCCTGTTCATTTTTGCAGCGCGTCGGTTTGGTCGCGCAGATAGTTGGCCGCTTTGGTCCAGGTCGTTCGGCGTAGTTGCTGCGCTTCGCTTTCCTTGCCTGCCTTGACGAGTGCAATGGCTTCGTGAACCGTTGCCCGGTAGTCTGCGACGCCCTTGACAGCCTGCTCGTAGACCGTTTTTTCGGCGTTGCCCGAAATCAGTGGCTCGTATTTTTTCAACGTGGCAACGAGTTCGCCGTCGAGGTCGCCGAGTGATTTTTCGACCGCCTTCTTTTCGTCCTCGCTCGTGGATTGCATGTATTCCAGGCTGCGTACGCGGTAGCGTAGCCGCAATTGACTAATTTCTCCGGCAACCTGTACCGAAGGCAGCCAGTTTTTGGCGATTTCATTGGTATCGTCGCCGACGGCGCGGAGCTGAATGAGGCAAAAGACGATGGCGGCAATGAGCACGCCGCCGCTGATCAGGAAATTGATGAAGAGCTTGCCGCGCAGGCTCAGATTGTCAAACCAGGTCATTTTTACCCCCCACCTTCGTTATGCCGACTGAGAGACGGGTATCGTCAGTCGCGGCCGGTACCTGTTGCTTGCTTACGCCGACGCTTAGTGCTCCATTGGTGACTATAGGTTCAATTTGGCCGACAAACAAGGTTCTCAGGGGGGTAGCTATTCTTATTGGGTGAAAATCCTGCCGAAGAATGGAGGCACTCAGCCAGCCGAAAATTGCTGCGAATCAGGTCGTCAATGACTTGCCCATCAGGAAGGCTCGCGACGCCGCGTTGTGATGCGATGATTTCCGCGTGTTCAGGCGTGTCCGCCCAAGTAGGCGGCGCGCACCCGCACATCGTTGGCCAGATCGCTGCTGTTGCCCTCGATGACGATACGTCCCCCATCCATTACGTAGGCGTAATCGGCGACGCGCAGCGCGGCTCGGGCGTTCTGCTCGACGAGCAGGACGGAGTGCCCTTCCGAGCGGATCAGCGTGATCAGATCGAAGATCTGGCGCACGATCTTGGGGGCCAGTCCGAGCGACGGTTCGTCCATGAGAAGCAGCTTGGGCCGGCACATCAGCGCGCGGGCAATGCACAGCATCTGCTGTTCGCCGCCCGACAGCGTACCGGCTTTCTGCCGGTAGCGATCGCGCAGAATGGCGAAGCGCTGAAGCTGCTTTTCTTCTTCTTCGGCAAGCGCGTTGGGTTGGAGTCCGACGCCACCGATCCGAAGGTTTTCGGCAACCGTCATCGACGAGAAAATTTGACGCCCTTCCGGTGCCTGTGCGAGGCCGGCTGCGACGATGCGATGTGACGGCCAGTTCGTGATATCGACTCCATCGAACTGAATGCTGCCTTCGGTGCTGCGATAGACGCCTGAAATCGCCCGCATCAGCGTCGTCTTGCCCACGCCGTTGCTGCCGAGCACCGTGACGATGCCGCCGACCGGCACATGAAGCGACAGGCCATTGAGAATACGCTGTTCTCCCATGCGCACATGCAGATTCCGGACGTCGAGGATGGCCGGCGCGCTCATGCAGCCTCCTCATCGCTGCCGAGATAGGCTTCGAGAACGACGGGATTCTTGGATACGGCCTGTGGGGTGCCGTCCGCGATTTTGCGCCCGGAAGCCATGACCATGACGCGTTCACACAGATTCATCACAAAATTCATGTCGTGTTCGACGAGCAGGATACTGAGTCCCTCTCCGGAAAGACGCAGCACGAACTCACCCAGTTGGGCGGTTTCCGTGTCGTTGAGGCCAGCCGCCGGTTCGTCAAGGATCAGCAATCGGGGCGAGAGCGCCAAGGCCCGCGCAATTTCCAGGTATTTGCGCTTGCCGTAGGACAGGTTGGCCGCCAACTCGGATGCATGGTCCTGCAGGCTGACCTGTTCTAGAGCATCCCAAGTGCGTCGCCCGATATCCTTGGCGTAATTCCCCCGCCGGGTGAGCGCAGACCAGGGCGAATGCCCCCGTGCGCCGAGCGCGCCGATCGATACGTTGTCGAAGACGCTCAGGTTCGGCATCACGCGCAAGTTCTGAAAAGTACGCGCGATGCCGAGGCGGGCCACCTGGTGGGCTTTCAACGCAGAAATGTCGGTATCGTCAAAAAAAACTGCCCCGGCCGAAAGTGGCGTGAAGCAGGTGATCAGATTGAATAGCGTGGTCTTGCCGGCGCCGTTCG
>CAYUYI010000245.1:0-4020 GCA_964448995.1 uncultured Propionivibrio sp.
TTTCTGCGGGTGTTGCTGCCCGGCATTTTCCCGGCGCTGCTGACAGGTTTCACCCTGGCGTTCTCCCGCGCCGTAGGCGAATACGGGTCGGTGATTTTCATCGCCGGCAACATGCCGCTGATTTCCGAGATCACGCCGCTCTTGATCATTTCCAAGCTGGAGCAATACGACGTGCCCGGCGCGACGGCGCTGGCCCTGGTGATGCTGCTCATTTCCTTTGCGCTGTTACTGGCGGTGAATGGCTTGCAGTGGTGGGCGGCGAACCGCCATCACGCGAAATCGGAGGTAGCACTGTGAGCGCTTCCTCACTGCGCAAGGCAAATGCAGAGCCGATCTGGGTGCGTCGGCTATTGATCGGTGTCGGTTTGGGGTTTCTTTTCTTCTTTTTGGCGTTACCGCTGCTGGCCGTGTTTTTTGAGGCATTGCGTACCGGATGGGCGTCGTACCTGACCGCGCTCGGCGATCCCGAAACGCGCTATTCGATTGGCCTGACGATATTCATCGCCGTGGTCGTACTGCCGTTCAACGTCGCCATCGGCGTGGCGGCGGCATGGGCGATCGCCAAGTTCGAGTTTCGTGGCAAGAGTTTGCTGATCACGCTGATCGATCTGCCGTTTGCCGTCTCGCCGGTCGTCGTCGGTCTCGTTTTTCTGATGATCTTCGGCGCACAGGGCGTGTTCGGCCCCTGGCTTTCGGCGCACGACATAAAGATTGTCTTTGCGTTGCCGGGGATGATCCTCGTGACCCTGTTCATCACCTTCCCGTTCGTCGCGCGTGAGTTGATTCCCTTGATGCAGACCCAGGGCAAGGAAGAGGAAGAGGCGGCGATCTCGCTCGGTGCGACCGGCTGGCAGATGTTCTTCCGCGTCACGCTGCCGAACATCAAGTGGGGGTTGCTCTACGGGGTGATCCTGGCCAACGCCCGCGCCATGGGCGAGTTTGGCGCCGTCTCGGTGGTGTCAGGGCATATTCGCGGCGAAACCAATACATTGCCGCTGCATGTGGAAATTCTTTACAACGAATACAACGCCGTCGGTGCCTTTGCCTCGGCCTCGGTACTGGCCTTGCTGGCGCTGGTGACGCTGGCGGCCAAGACGGTCGTCGAATGGCGCATGCGCCGTGAATCGGAAACCCTGAATGCGGCGCTGCCGCCGGAAAGAACGGAATAGATCATGAGCATTGAAATCAGCCATGTCACCAAACGCTTCGGCAACTTCGTCGCCCTCGACGATATCGCGCTCGACATCCCGACCGGCGAACTGGTCGCCTTGCTCGGTCCCTCGGGTTGCGGCAAAACGACGCTGTTGCGCATCATCGCCGGCATGGAAAGCGCCGATGCCGGCCACGTGAAGTTTGCCGGCGAAGATGCGACGCATCTGCACGTGCGCGAGCGGCAGGTCGGTTTCGTTTTCCAGCATTACGCGCTGTTCCGGCACATGACGGTGTTCGAGAACGTCGCCTTCGGGCTACGCGTCAAGCCGCGTGACGTGCGTCCGGGCGAAGCCGAAATCCGTCGTCGCGTGTTCGATCTGCTGAAGCTCGTCCAGCTCGATTGGCTCGCCGACCGCTATCCCTCGCAGCTTTCCGGCGGGCAGCGCCAGCGCATCGCGCTGGCCCGCGCGCTGGCGGTCGAGCCGAAAGTGCTACTGCTCGCCGAGCCCTTCGGCGCGCTCGACACCAAGGTCCGCAAAGAATTGCGCCGCTGGCTGCGCCGCCTGCACGACGAAATGCACATCTCCAGTGTCTTCGTCACCCACGATCAGGAAGAAGCGCTGGAAGTGGCCGACCGTGTCGTGGTGATGAATCACGGCAAGATCGAACAGGTCGGCACGCCCGACGAGGTGTACTCCAATCCGGCATCGCCCTTTGTCTATCAGTTTCTTGGCAACGTCAATGTCTTCCACAGTCGCTTGCATGGACAGTGGGCGGACGTCGGGCGCGACGCTGCCGATGACGTGCCGGGCGGCGATGCAGTGGCTTTCGTCCGTCCGCACGACATCGATATCGAGCAGGCGCCGGTGGTGGGCGGCTTCGAGTCGGTGGTGCAGGAGGTGCATACGATCGGGCCCTTGGTACGCGTCGAGCTCGCGCACGAAGCCGAGTTGGTCGAGGTGGAACTGACCCGCGAAAGAGCCGCTGCGCTGGTTCTCGGCAGAGGTCAGCGTGTGTGGCTGAAGCCTCGTCAGGTCAAGGTTTTCCAGGCGAGTCAGTGGGGTTTGGAAGAGGGCGGCTCGGGGATCTGACTTCGGCCCTGAGTTGCTCGAGGAAAGCGTCGATCAGCTGGTTGGCCGGGCGGTGCCGGGGTTTCGCGCAGCCGACCCGGTAGGAAATCGGCGTGGAAAACGGCTTGACGATGAGTCCGCGGAGGGCGGCCTGCCGCGCGGAAAAAGGATTGACGATCGACAGGCCGATCCCCTGCTCGACGAGCGCATACACCGTACTCGCCGCCGAAGTCTCGATGATCAGTTTGCGCGGGATATCGAGTTCCTGGAAAACGGCATCGATGCGCTTTCGATATCCATCCTGCGGCGAAAAACTGACGAAAGGCTGATCGCGAAAATCGGACGGTTCGAGTATCGGCTTTTCGCCGAGCCGGTGCCCAGCCGGCAATAGGGCCTGCTCGTCGCCTTCGAACAGCAACTCGGAAGAAACGTCCGGCAGCATGTCCAGGTGTTCGACCAATCCGAGATCGACTTGTTGATTCATGAGCGCGCTTTCGAGCGCAGGGGATTCCATGGCTTCGATGCGCAGACAGACGTCCGGGAAATCGTCAAGAAATCGACGGCAGACCGGCGGCAACAGTGCGTCGCACAGGCAAGGCAGCGCGGCGATGTGGAGTTGGCCCTCGCCCAGCGTCCTCAGCGTTTCCGCACGTGCAGCGATCGAATCGAGGCCGACAAAGCTGCGCTGAACTTCATCGTAGAGCGCCAGCGCTGGCGCGGTCGGATAGAGACGGCCGCCACGGCGCTCGAATAGCCGGATTCCGGTGACCTGTTCGAGCCGCGACAGATCGCGGCTGACCGATGGTTGCGAGGTGAAGAGCAGTTCGGCGGTCCGCGTCGCGTTGCCGGTCTGGATGACGGTGCGGAAAACCTCGATCAATCGATGCGTCAAGCGCATGGTGCGTTATCCATATCAATAATGAATCAGTCTAGCAAAAATACGAACTGGTTGTTATGTATGGATGGGAGAAGAATGGCCGTGCCAACCAACAACGCTTGAGGAATCCGTGATGGAATCAACACCAAACCGATCGCTGAATCACATTTGCATGCACCGTCTGCGTTCCCTGGCCGAACGCCATGGCACGCCTTTGTGGGTCTACGACGCCGAGCAGATTCGACGCAACGTGCGCAAACTCGCCGCATTCGACGTCATTCGTTATGCACAGAAGGCCAATTCCAATACGCATGTGCTCGCCTTGTTGCGGGAGCTTGGGGTTAAGGTCGATGCGGTGTCGGGCGGCGAAATTGCCCGGGCGCTGGCTGCGGGATTCATTCCTGGTCGGGAGTCGGAAGACATCGTTTTTACCGCCGATGTGTTTGACCGAGCCACCTTGGAACAGATCGTTGCGCTCGATATTCCGGCGAATCTGGGTTCGGCATCGATGTTGGAGCAATTGGGTGCAGCGTCACCCGGGCATGCGATCTGGCTACGCATCAATCCGGGGTTTGGTCATGGCCATAGCCGCAAGACCAACACTGGCGGCCCGAACAGCAAGCACGGCATCTGGCATGAAGACCTGCCGGCCGTGCTTTCGCTGATCGATCAATACCGCTTCGATCTCGTCGGGCTGCACATGCACATTGGCTCTGGTGCGGACGAAATGCACTTGCGTTCGGTCTGCGAGGCCATGGTTCGGGTTGCCAGCAGAATAGGACGGCCAATCCGGCGTATTTCCACTGGTGGCGGGTTGCCGATTCCGTATCGGGTTGGCGACGGCGAAGCGGATGTCGAGCAGTATTTTCGTTGTTGGGAAACCGCTTGCCGGGAGATCGCCGCGCTTCAAGGTTTCTCGCC
>CAYUYI010000246.1:0-4011 GCA_964448995.1 uncultured Propionivibrio sp.
GGCCTCGTCGAGGAAGGCGATACGCTGGAAATCGACATCCCGAACCGCTCGGTCCATCTGGCCGTTTCTGACGAAGTGCTCAAGCAACGTCGCGCCGCCATGGAAGCCAAAGGGGATGCAGCCTGGAAACCGGTCAGCCGCCAGCGCACCGTCTCCAAGGCACTGCAGGCCTACGGGCTGATGGCGACCTCGGCGTCGAAAGGCGCGGTCCGTGATCTCGATCAGTTGAAGCGCCGCTAAGAGCTGTCTGATGACCCTGCATGTCTGGCTGGGTTTTCTTCTGGCCGCCATTCTTATCGCTGTTTCGCCCGGTCCGGGCGCGGCGGTATCGATGAGCACCGGTCTGCGTTACGGTTACGCCTCTGCCCTGCGCGTCATCGGCGGGTTACAGAGCGCACTGCTGATCCAGGTGGGTATCGTGGCCATTGGGTTGGGCGCATTGCTGACCACCTCGGCACTGGCTTTCGATATTGTCCGGCTTCTCGGGGCGGCCTACCTCATCTGGCTCGGTCTCCAGAAGTGGCGCGCGCCCGTCGCAGAGATCGACGAAAACCAGGACGTCGGCAGACCCGAAAAACTGTTTGTCGAAGGCCTGCTGGTCAATCTCACCAATCCGAAAGCCATTGTTTTCATCGCCGCGCTGACACCGCAGTTTATCGATCCGACACAGCCACAATGGCCGCAGTTCGTGATCATCGGACTGACCATGTGCGGCGTCGATACGATCGTGATGTCTGGCTACGCACTGCTTGCATCAAAGCTGAGGCGCTGGCTGCACGATCCGAAATCGCTCAGGGCGCAGAACCGTTTCTTCGGGGGCATCTTCGTCGGGGCCGGGGCCTTGCTCGCCGCTTCGGGGAGAGGCTGAGCCCTTGGCATGGAACCCTGCGGAAGAGACCGAGTCCGAGTTCGATTCACCTGATTTCCCCCTTATCATCACCCCAAGGAGCACACCATGAAGTTGCTGACCCTCCCGCTGATCGTTGCCGGATTACTCTGCGCTGGCGCCGCCCAGGCCGATGAGGCGCTGGCCAAGGCCAAGGGTTGCCTGGCCTGCCACACGGTCGACAAAAAGCTAATTGGCCCGATGTACAAGGAAGTCGCCAAGAAATACGCCGGCCAGAAAGATGCCGAAGCGAAGATCGCCACGACCATCGTCAAGGGCACGCCGACACCGGCGGGCCTCGGCTGGCAGAAAGCCGGTAGCGCCACGCTTCCGTTCATGCCGCCAAATGCCGCAGTCAAGCCCGACGAGGCCGCCAAACTGGCCAAATGGATTCTTTCGCAAAAGTAATTCCGCAGGGGCCGGCCTGACCCGGCCCTGCCTCGTTAACCGTTCGCCAATCTGGTGCGCCGCGTTTCGCCGTGCGCACCACTTGAGCGCGAGACGTCCAGCATCTCGCCGATTTCCCCCCACGCCGCGCACCCCGGTCGATCAAAAACCGACGCTGCCACGCCTCTCCCGATGATCCCTGCGAGCCGGAACATCGCCTGGCACAACTTCTGCTAACTCCGTTACGTCGTCGCCTGAAACCGACGCATGGCCGGCTCAACCGATCCGGCAGCGTCACTCGCGATATTTCACCATCATCGTTCCGGAGGAAATCATGGAGTTCTCGCGTATTCGCCCGTTATCCTGCACCCCGCTCGCTATCGCTGCGGCCCTCGCCTTGATCGGCTGCAGCCAGAAACAAGAAGCCAAACCCGCGGCCGCAGCCCCCGCCCCGGCGGCAGCCGCACCGGCCCCCGCGGCGAAACCCGAGTTGGTGGTCAAGATCGGCCATGTGGCACCGCTCTCGGGGCCCCAAGCACACCTCGGCAAAGATAATGAGAACGGCGCACGCATGGCCATCGACGAACTGAATGCCAAGGGCCTGGAAATCGGTGGCGCCAAGGTCAAGCTCGAACTGGTGCCCGAGGATGACCAGGCCGATCCGAAGCAGGGCACGATCGTCGCCCAGAAACTCGTCGACGCCAAGGTCAATGGCGTGGTCGGGCACCTCAACTCGGGCACGACGATCCCGGCCTCGAAAATCTACTCGGACGCCGGCCTGCCGCAGATTTCCGGTTCGGCCACCAACCCGAAGTACACCCAGCAGGGCTTTGCCACCACCTTCCGCGTGATGGCCAATGACGTTCAGCAAGGCAAGGTGCTCGGCGAATACGCGGCCAAGCAGATGGCGGGCAAATCGGTGGCGATCATCGACGACCGCACCGCCTATGGCCAGGGCCTTGCCGACGAGTTCGAAAAGGGCGCGATCGCTGCCGGTGCCAAGGTCGTGACGCGGGAATTCACCAACGACAAGGCCACCGATTTCGCCGCGATCCTCACCAAGATCAAGTCGAAGAAAGCTGATGTCATTTTCTACGGCGGCATGGATGCTCAGGGCGGCCCGATGACGAAACAGATGAAGTCGCTCGGCGTGAAGGCCAAGTATCTCTCCGGCGACGGCAGCTGCACGCCGGAATACATCAAGCTCGCCGGCGAAGCCAGCGAAGGCCAGTACTGCTCGCTGCCTGGCGTGCCGCTCGACCAGATGCCCGGCGGCAAAGCCTTCGGCGACGCCTTCTCTGCAAAGTATGGCCAGATCCAGCTTTACGCCCCTTATGTTTATGACGCGACGATGGTCATGGTCGATGCCATGAAGCGTGCCAACTCAGTCGAGCCGGCCAAGTACCTGCCCGAAGTGGGCAAGACCGCCTACCAGGGCGTCACCGCCAAGATCGCGTTTGACGAGAAGGGCGACCTCAAGGGTGGCGCGATCTCGCTGTATCAGGTCAAGGGCGGCAAGTGGGAATACCGCGAAACCGTCGGCGGCGCAGCCAAGTAAGGCACCGCGCCTGAAACCGGGGCGGCCGAGGACCCCGCCGCCCCGTCTCTCCGAACAACCGAAAGTTTTGGACATTCCAAAGCGATGGATATCTTCATCCAGCAAATCATCAACGGCCTCGTGCTCGGCAGCATCTATGCGCTCGTCGCGCTCGGCTACACGATGGTGTACGGCATCATGGGCCTGATCAACTTCGCCCACGGCGAAGTCGTCATGATCGGGGCCATGGTCGCGCTGTTCACCCTCAAGGCGCTTTCCGGGTTGCCGGCCATCGTCTCGGTGCCGATTGCGCTCGCGGCGGCCGCTGCCGTGTGCATGGCCGTCGGCTACAGCATCGAGAAAATCGCTTATCGCCCGCTGCGCCGTGCGCCGAAGCTCGCGCCGCTGATCACAGCCATCGGTATCTCGATCATCCTGCAGCATCTGGCGATGCTGATCTGGGGCCGCAATTACCATGCCTTCCCGGCGGTTCTGCCTGTTTCCGAACATGACATTTTCGGCGCCACGATCACCAGCCTTCAGGTCGTGATCATTGTCATCGCAGCAGCGATGATGGCCGGACTGACGCTGCTCGTGCAGCGCACCCGCCTCGGGCGCGCCATGCGTGCTACCGCCGAGAATCCACCGATTGCCCAGTTGATGGGCGTCAATATCAACCAGATCATCTCGGCCACCTTCGTCATCGGCTCGGCGCTCGCCGCCGTCGCCGGCCTGATGGTCAGCGCCAATTACTCGATCGCGCACTACTACATGGGTTTCATGCTTGGCCTCAAGGCCTTTACGGCTGCCGTGCTCGGCGGCATCGGCAATCTTGCTGGCGCCATGCTCGGCGGCATCCTGCTCGGCATCATCGAATCGTTGGGCGCGGGTTATATCGGCGATCTGACCGGCGGTTTCCTCGGCAGCCACTACCAGGATATCTTCGCCTTCTTCGTGCTGATCGGCGTGCTGATTTTCCGGCCGTCGGGCCTGATCGGCGAACGCGTTGCGGAGCGTGCCTGATGATAGCCATGACCTTCGACGCCCTGCGTACCGACAAGCGCTCCGCCGTCATCGCAACCGCGACCATCGGCCTGTTGCTCGCGGTCGCGCCCTTCATCGTCGGCAGCACACTCGGCAACGCATGGTTGCGCATCCTCGATTTCGCCCTGCTCTACATCATGCTGGCGCTCGGCCTGAA
>CAYUYI010000247.1:0-3999 GCA_964448995.1 uncultured Propionivibrio sp.
CATCGATCGATTCAAGCGGTATCGAGTTGTTGATGGCGTTGCGCGACCGTGGCGTGCCGGTCGTCAATATCGGTCGAGAACTTGAAGGCGTGTTGCAGCGGTTCCAGTTGGTCGGGCAACGGAAGGCGACCGATGCTGGATGAGTTTTTCATGCGCGAGGCCATTTCGCTGGCACGATCCGCGGAATGCCTCGGTGAGGTGCCGGTCGGCGCTGTCGTCGTTTATGAGGGGCTAATCGTTGGACGTGGTTTCAACTCGCCCATCGGTGAAAACGATCCGACGGCGCACGCTGAAATTGCCGCCTTGCGCGACGCCGCGCGTAACCTGGAAAATTATCGGCTGCCGGGGTGCGAACTTTTTGTCACGCTGGAGCCCTGTGCCATGTGTGCCGGGGCCATTCTGCATTCGCGCATTGCTCGGGTCGTGTACGGCGCACGCGACCCGAAAACCGGCGTGCATGGCAGCGTCGTCGATTTGTTTGCCGTCGACCGGCTGAATCATCACACCGAAATTGTTGGCGGAATCCTGGCGGAGGAATGCGGACGGCTGCTTTCTGATTTCTTCGCTTCCCGTCGCGCCAAGCGTGAGGAGTCCGCATGATTATCCGGGTTTCGTTGGCGCGGCAGAAGCTCTACCTGAGTGATGACACCGGTGCAACGGTCGGTGAATGGTCCGTCTCGACGGCCTTGCGCGGCGCGGGAGAGCAGCGTGGCAGCTATTGCACGCCGCGCGGTCGCCTGCTCATTCGCGCCAAGATTGGCGCCGGACAACCGGTGAATACGGTGTTCGTCGGTCGTCGGCCAAGTGGTGAAATTTTCTCACCGGAACTTGATGCGGCGTTTCCGGAACGCGATTGGATCCTGACGCGAATTCTCTGGCTTTCCGGTTGTGAACCCGGTTTCAATCGGCTCGGTGATGTCGACACCATGCGTCGTTACATCTACATCCACGGCACGCCAGATCGTGTCAAGATGGGCGAAGCGGCCTCGCACGGCTGCATCCGCATGCGTGGTGCAGAGATTCTTGACCTGTTCGAGCGCGTGCCAGTCTATACCCCAGTGGAAATTACGGAAGACTGAAACTGTTCGCGGACCTCACCGAGTATTTCGGCGCTGTTTCCGAATCCCCGTTCAATGAAGGTGATTTCGCCGTCACGTTGGCAAGTCAACACGGTACTGGCACGCGTTCCGTAATCGGCCGACTTGACGAAAATGGCCGACAGCACACGCTCCCAGGATAGTGCGACGCCGGTTTCGGGCAGCGCATCATCCGGCACGATCTCGTCGTCGCCAAGTAGCTCAAATAGGGCGGCCGTATCGGGAAGTTGCAGCAAAGCCTTGGCGAAAGCGGTCTTCGCGCTGGTCAGCTTGGGCCAAGGCGTATCCAGCAGATGATTTGAGAGCCCGTAGATTCCCGGTGTCAGCCAGCGAATACCGGTTTCGTTCGGGCTCCGGTTGCTGAGATAGCCGAGCCGATGTGCATCCCCAACCAGCAGGTTGAAGCCGTTGTGTCGCGATGCCTGCACGCTCGCCCGATCGAGATAATCGACCGGATCGAGATCGCCCTGCAGAAAGTTGGCGACCAGCGCCCCGCGTGATGGGGTTCCGGGGCGGGGTTTTTGGCCGTCACGGTAGTTGGTCAAAGCTGCAAAGCGTTGCTGGCGAGTGATGCCAAGCCAAGTCCCGCCGGCCTCGATATCGCGGCCGGCGAGTACGTCCGGCGCTTCAGGCCAAAAGTCTGCCGGGGCGGTTGGGCGGGAAAAAAATTCGTCGCGGTTGGCGGCCACGACCAAGGGGTAATCGGGATGCGCCTGCCAGGCGAGAAGGATCAGGCACATCGACGCGGTAGCCTCAGCCGAGGTTCAGGCGGCGACGGCTTTGACCGAGGTGACGTCAACCCCTGGTATTTTCAGGTGCATTTCATCGGCGGTTGCCTCTTCCTTGATCACGGCAAGGGCAGCAAAGAGGCCATCTGGCGCGGGCGCCGTATTGGCGATCAGGCCGCAGGGTTGTTCGCTTTTTCCCGCCAGGAACAGACTTCCGCCGGCGACCATCGGGCCATTCGTCCGGATTTGGTAGAGATGCCGCTTGATCTTGCCAAGGTATTGCGCACGCGCGACAACTTCCTGACCCGGATAACACCCTTTATGGAAGCTGACGCCACCGATTTTGTCGAAATTGACCATTTGCGGTACGAATTCTTCCTTGGTGTCGGCGGTCACCAGTACGATGCCTGCCTCAATGTCGAGCCAGTGCCAGACCGGAACGCCAGCGGGATGGGCAACTCCGGCCAGACGGTCATAGAGCGCGGGGGCAGCGGCGGCATCGGCAATGACGATGAAACGTTGTGCATCCAGGCGGATGGTTGTTCCCGTGCCGGCGTCGAGCGTGGTCATCGGCGCTTCCGGCACCGTCAGTCCCGCGGCGCGCAACGATTCGCCAGCCTGCAGCCCGGAAACACCGATCGCGATCTGCTCATTCGATAGATCGCGGAGTCGGGCTTTCGCGCGTAGGACATAACGTTGCAATTGTTTCAGCGTGCTATCGAGCAGGTCGGCAGAGAGCAGCGCGCGGTAATCTGCGCCTTGGCGGTAGAGGATGAAACTCGCCTGCATCCGGCCCTTGTGCGTACACCACGACGAATGCTGTGCCGTGCCGGCATCGAGATGATTGACGTCACTGGTCAACTGATTGTGCAGGAACGAAGTGGCATCTTCCCCGGTACATTCGAACAATGCCAAGTGATCAAGCGGCACCAGAACGGTTCCCGCGCGTGTTGCGGCGAGTTCGTCGGCCGGATGACCGAAGTCGGCGACGACACCTTGGTCGAAGCGCGCACCTCGTGTTTTCAGGAAATCTTGCCAGATCGTATTCATATGCGGTTTTCCGTCAGGAGATTTTTGACTGCGGCAGTCAGAAGAAAACGAGAATCTTTGCGATTTTCACTTCGACCCGGCGACGAGCTTTCGGTTCAGCGACGCGGCACGGCATGTCTTTCGGCTATTATATCGCCTCCCCGATTCTGGCTGTCCTGCCTGTCTGCGCCATGCTGAAAACCCTCAAAATCGTGATTGTGCTTGGTATCGCGGCGGCCTTGGCGGTGTCTGGACTTATTTATTGGCGCGTGGCGAGCCCACTGGCGATGAGGAGCGATCGGATTGAGTTCCATGTCGCGCCCGGCAGCAGTTTGCGGGGTGCAGCCAACGAAATCCGCGGTGCGGGCGTGGAGGTCGAGCCATGGCTCGTCGTGCTGCTGGGGAAAGCGTTGCGCGTCGAATCCTCGATCAAGGCTGGCAGTTATGAAATCAGCCGTGGGATCAGCGCTCTGGAATTGATCCGAAAACTGACACGGGGCGATGTGACGCTAGCCGAAATCGCCTTTATCGAAGGCTGGACGTTCCGGCAGATTCGCGACCGTCTCGACGCGCATGCCGACGTTCGTCATGACACGAAAGGCTTGTCCGACGCCGAAATCATGCGACTGATCGGCGCGCCTGATATGCCTGCCGAAGGGGCATTTTTTCCTGACACGTATCTGTTTTCCAAGCAAAGCCGTGATCTTGACGTGCTCGCACGTTCCTGGCGAACCATGCAGCGCCATCTGGCCCGCGAGTGGGCCGGGCGCGAGACCGCTTTACCGTATGCCAATGCGCAGCAGGCGTTGATCATGGCCTCGATTATTGAAAAGGAAACAGGGCGAGATCAGGATCGCGCGCTGGTGGCCGCCGTCTTTGTCAATCGATTACGTCAGGGCATGTTGCTGCAAACCGATCCGACGGTCATTTATGGGCTCGGTGAGCGGTTTGACGGCAATTTGCGCAAACGCGACCTGCTTGCCGACACGCCGTACAATACATACACGCGTGCCGGCTTGCCGCCGACGCCGATTGCCATGCCGGGGTTGGCTTCGTTGCGCGCCGCTTTGCACCCGGCCGCGAGTCCGGTCCTGTACTTCGTGGCGAAGGGCGATGGATCCAGCCAGTTCTCGCGTACGCTGGAA
>CAYUYI010000248.1:0-3998 GCA_964448995.1 uncultured Propionivibrio sp.
CCTTGGCCTTGCCGAGTTGGATGAGCAGCATGAAGCCATCGAGAACGCTTTGCTTGCTTTGCTCGAATCGATCGACACCAAGGACCGCTGGCACGTCCTGCACTATATCCTGGAAGACCTGATCGACAAGCTGGAAGCGCATTTTTCCTTTGAGGAAGCGGTAATGCGCATGTTTTCCTACCCGAAGTTCGCGGAACACGCGCGTGCGCATCATGAGTTGCTGGCGGCGATAGAACGTTACCGGGCGCTGACGCTTGCCGGACCGGATGTTGACAGGCCGCCATTCGGGCTGTTCTATGACCAGATTCTGGGTCACGACGCGCACCTTGCGCGGTATCTCATGGACGTGAAAGGTCGCGCCGGGGTGGCCTGAAATATTTGCGCGGAAGCGTGGCGGCTGCCAGATCTGATGCTTCGGCCGTTCAGGGCGTTTTTTCCAGTCCCCGCACAAGTGTTTGCAGCATCCGATTGACCGGCGTCGCGACGCCCAGCACCCGGCCTCGTTCAACCATATAACCGTTTAAATGATCGATCTCGCTGCGCTTCCCGCGTTCCACATCCTGTGCGGTGGATGAGCGTTGCGTCGGCATCGAGCGCATGATGCCCTCGATGCTTGCCCAAAGGGTGTCCGGCAGATCGATGCCGTCGGCCTTGGCCACGGCTTGGCATTCGGCCAGGACATCGCGCATCACCGTTTCCATGCCCGGGATTTTTGCCAGTGGGCCGTAGGGAAGCCGGGTGATGGCGGACAGGGCGTTGATGACGCAATTAATGATCAGTTTTGTCCAGAGTGCGCCGGAGACATTGTCCGATATTTGCACCGAAACCCCAGCGGTTGCGAACAGCGTGACCAATCTTTCGGCGTGCGGCGATGGGCCGATGAGAAGTTCGCCACGACCGTGATGACGGACATGTCCAGCCCCGGCCATTTCCGCTGCAACATAGACGACCGCTGGAAAGACTTCACGGCCGAGCAGCGTCGATAGCTGCTGGGCATTGTCGACACCATTTTGCAGGCTGAGGACGACCGCATCACCCGAAAGAAAAGGGGCCATGGCGGTGGCTGCAGCGGCGGTATCGTTCGACTTCACGCAACACAGCACCAGTGCTGCATCGTGTACCAGTGCCGGGTCGGAACCGGCAGATGCCGCGACACGTTCGGTGAACGCCAGGGTTTCAAGCAGCAGGCCTTGTTTTTGTATCGACTCGACATGGCTCGGACGTCCGATCAAAACGACCTCGTGCCCGGCCCGTGCCAGCATGCCGCCATAGAAACAGCCCACCGCACCGGCGCCCATGACGGCGATCTTCATCGCTTCCATTCGCTGATTTTCTCCGTCGTTCTTATTTGGGTGAAACAGGATTCGATGCCGCTTGCCGATGATGTCGCGCCAGAAGAATGGCGAACAACGAACTCAGTAGCGGCAGGAGCAGTGCTGCGCCGGCGAACAAGGCAACGCTGCCGGATTGATTGAATACCCGTGCGGCGACGAAAACACCGCACGACTGTCCGAGGAAAAATGCGGACGCGAAAAGGGACACGGCCGTGCCGCGGGCGGCCGGCGTCATCTGCGTGGCATTGGTCTGCAAGGTGTTGTGCAGCATGTAGTAGCCGAGACCGGCGAGAAAGGTCGCGAGCGGTGTCCATTGCCAATTCTGTTCCATCGCCATGACCAGCCAGGCGACGGCGAGCAAGCCGCCGCCGATGCTCGCGAGACCGGCTTCGCCGATGCGTTGAAGAATCCGGCGGGCGAAGGTGATATAAACGATGCCGCCGGCGCCGAAGGCGGCGATCATCGCGGCAGCCGTCGTCAGGGAAATCGCGAACCGGTCATGCAAGAACGACGGCACGAAAGCCATCGGTCCGAAGACCAGCATGCCTTCAACGAACACGATCGCCAGTACGATACGTGCCCACGGCGTCGCAAATACGGCGCCTACCTGTGCCAACATCCCGGAACCGCTCAGGTGCGACGTGTGCACCTGCTTCGCGTGGGGGTTGTGACGCGACTCCTGCAAGACGTGCCAGCCGACACCGGCAAAGATGATTGCCAGAAAGATGAAGCTCCAGCGCCAACCCAACGTGTCCGTGAATAGGCCGCCGATGAACTGTCCGCTGACCAGGCCAATGATTTGCCCGGCGAGAAAACGCGCGAGCGTTGCCTGACGGTGTTCGTAGGCAACGGTATCGCCGATCCATGCCATCGCCAGCGGGATGACGCCGGCCGCCGTCATGCCGGTCAGGAAACGCGCCGCGACCAGTCCGTCGAGCGAGGTGGCGCAGGCTGCTGCCAGTGTGCCGACGGTTGAGGCCAGAGTGCAGAGGGCAATCAGCCGGTATTTGCCGATCCGGTCGCCCAGCGTTCCGAAAAAGGCTTGCAGCAAGCCATAGGCAATGGCGAAGAAAGACACGACACGCGCGGCTTCGGTGGTATCTGCGGAAAATTGCCGAGCCAGTTCTGGCAGCATCGGATCGCAGAGCCGGACCGAAGCGGCGCTGGCAAAAGCCGCGAGTGACAGCAAGGTAATGGCCCGGGCATGGTGCGGATCAGAAAAAGGGGTGGTCACAACGGCATTTTTGTAGAAAATCGGACGACGTGAATTATGCGCGATATCACCGTGTCCGGTTCGACGCGCAACAACATTTGGCCCGTTGGCGGCCTCTCGCCACAATGACGCGCCGCGCCATGTCATTCACCATCCGGCGAAGCTGAGCCAGACACGCCCGGCTCAGACCTGCCAACGTCGGAGATCGAAGTGTCAAGACAGTCCTGCGATGAACATGCACCAATAAAAATCTCTATAAAATAGGCGTTATTGGAGATAGTGAGCACGCACACTGACGAAATGCCTCGTTTTTTCGACGGCAAGATGTCTGACCAATGGTGGCTACAACTTTCGTAATACCCATACTAGAATTCTGCCCCGATATTTCGATCATCTCCCTGCGGATTTTGATTTTAAGGAGACCTCTCGATGAAGATGGAAGATTTGTTGCCCGAACAAGCGCGCTCGTTTCTGGAAAGCGCTGCCTATCTGGAACCGGTTCTTGACCAGGGCGAACAGGCCGTGCATTTCGGTATTGACGAACTGGGGCGTGAATTTGTTCTGATTGCCTCGATGGTTGGCGACGTTTTCAAGCTCGGTTTTCTTTAGGAACGCGTGAAGCCGGGAGTGATCCCGGCTGTTTTGAAAGTCAGGCGTTCTTTCCTGGCGGAAGCGTATCCAGAGAAGGGGGGCCCCCTCCTTGTTTCTGTGCGTCGTCTTTTGGCGAGGTTTTGCACACCTCAGGCAAACCGAGCGATGGCGGCCGGCCACAGGCGACGCAATACCCGCGCGTGTCGATCATGCAGTAACCGATGCACGGATAGTAGGCCGGACGGTCTTGTCCCATTTCGAATTCCTCATGTGTCGTTTGCGGGTACAGCGGGGAGGCAGCGAGGCAAATGCCTCTTCCTTCAATTCATTGTTCCGGTTCTTCTGCACGCGCGTGATGCGAATTTTCCGGAATTTCCGCAGCGCTTCTGCCTTTCTCCTCGTTTTCATCGAGTCCCCAGTCTCCGAAGAGATACCAGTCCTCTCCGAGCAATTCCGCCGGGTGCTGCGTGCGGTCTGAGCCGTTGCCGCAGCCGAGCGATTCTTTTGGACAATATCGGTCGCACCCCCAGCAAATCCGCTCCGGGTGTTTGGGGTGTAATGGGAAACGCTTTGCCATATTGGCTTTTTTGACCATGATCGGTCTGTTGGGTTCGCTTCTCAACCTGCGAAAAAAAGCGCGAAGCCCTGAGGGGGCGCTTCGCGCGAGTAATGGAAGGTACGCCCGATCGGGCGTTTCGCCTATTTCTCGAATTTCGGGTTGATCAGGTTGTCGAAGGAAAACACTTCATCCCAGTGTGCCTGCGTCATCAGCTTGCGCTCCTTGACCACCACGTCGTGCAGCGACTTGCCGCTCTGGTGGCATTCGCGGGCGATCTCGGCGCACTGCTTGTAGCCGAGCG
>CAYUYI010000249.1:0-3981 GCA_964448995.1 uncultured Propionivibrio sp.
TGATCCTGGGCGTCAATGCCATCGTCTTGGGCGGTGTGGCGTACAACCGCAGTGGTGAGCCGGAAAGTCAGTTGCAACTGAGCGAGCGCGAATTGCACGCCCCGTTTGTTCGAGCCCTGCGCAACGAGAACAGTGGCGTCGAACTGGCATTGCGCTGGCGCATTCCGGTCGATTCGTCGGCGCGCGAGCCGTCTTATGGCCATGGCTATGAGAGTTGGGGCGGCTCGCCGGCCTGGTTGGATCGCACCAAACTCGAGGCGCTGGGGTTCGAGAAATTGCCCGAGAAAATCCGCTTTGGCAGCGACTCAAAATGGCCACAAGCAAAAGAAGTGCTGCTGGTGCTGGAACTCGATGGGCCGGCGGCAAGGCAGGCGATGGCACAGGCGCAGACCAATTCTGTCGAAGCGGTGCGGCTGGCTGAAGTCAATGCCGGTAACAAGGAATTCGAGCGGCGCGCCAAAACGGCGCGCGAAGCGTTGGCACGCGAGACCGGGGAAAACAGTCGGTTGTTTGCCATCGATGCCGGTCTGGATCTGGTGACCCTGCGTTCGAAGTATCCGGACCGCTCGCGTTTTCTCATTGCCCGCGGACAAGTGCGTCCGCATTTTGTCGCCCAGGGGCGCGAGGAACGCGTGTCGGGCACGATCTCGGCGCTGAGCATCTCCCGCGTCAACGTGCCCGTCGAGTGGCAGACCGCGCTAGCGCCCGCCAAGCCTGGCGGCAAAGTGCGTTTCAGTGCCACGGTGGCATGGGGGAAACGGTTGGAGCCTTGGCTGGTAACGCTGGCGGGATCGGCCAGGGAAGACTAAAGTAGTACCACGTTCGACCTTTCAATTTTCAGGGAGTGAATAGGATGAAAAAATCTTCGACGGCGGCAATGGCCTGTCTGGCCATCCTTTCCGGATCGGCTTTTGCGCAGGCGGGTGGCTCGCTGAATGTCATCTGCAGCACCGACCGGACATGGTGCGATATGGCGGTGGCGGAGTTCCAGAAAGCCACGGGCGTCAAGGTGAACCAGACGCACAAGGCGACCGGCGAAGCCTTGGCGCAGTTGCGCGCCGAAGCCAGCAATCCGAAGACCGATCTGTGGTGGGGCGGTACGGGCGATCCTTTCCTGCAAGCCGCGGATCTCGGTCTGCTCGAGCCCTACCGGCCGCCGAACATCAATGATCTGCATGGCTGGAGCGTTCGCCAGTACGCCATGTCCGGCAACATGGTGGGCGGTTTTTATACGTCTGCGATCGGTTTTGGCTGGAATAGCGAACTGCTGAAAAAGAAGAAATTGCCGGAGCCGAAGTGTTGGGCGGATGTGATCAAACCGGAGTACAAGGGCGAGATCGAAATTTCCCACCCGGCATCGAGCGGGACGGCCTACACCATTCTGGCCGGGTTGGTGCAGTTGATGGGTGAAGATCAGGCCTTCGACTATCTCAAGAAGTTGCACAAGAACATCAGCAACTACACGCGCAGCGGTCAGGCGCAGGCACCGAACGTGGCCAAGGGCGAGGTGGCTGTCGGCATCAGCTTCATCTTCGGCTTCGAGTTCTGGAAGCACAACAAGTACCCCGTCAAGACCGCAGCCCCATGCGAGGGCACGGCTTACGAGGTTGGTGGCATCGCCATGATCAAGGGGCAGCGCAACAAGGAAAATGCCAAGCGTTATTACGACTGGTTGATGGGGCCCGACGGGCAATCGGCGGGCGGGCGTTCTGGCAGCCTGCAGGTCCCGGCGAACCGGACGTTCAAGCCGGATCCGCGGATTCCGCTGCTCGATGACGTTCGCCTGATCAAGTACGATTTCGAGAAATACGGGAAATCCACCGAGCGGCGGCGACTTCTGGAGCGTTGGTCGCGCGAGGTCGAGTCGATTCCGCGCTAGCGTGTGACGGCACGCCACCGCGGTTTCGCGAACGTGGCGTGTCAGCCCGGTCTCCGTGGCGATGGATCTGGTGAATGAACTTGAACGTTCGGGCTTGGCGTGTCGAGGGGCAAGACGGGCTTCGACAGGATCAGCCCGAACGGCGTTTTCAAGCCGGCGAGTGCCGGATCAATCCGCGAATCCGCGATGGATGTCTGGGGGAAAGGAGAGGCAATGAGAACGAACAAATTGAGCATGTGGAGTTGGGCGGTGACGTTCGGTGTGGCGCTGGGCGTCTTTGCCGGTAGCGCACTGGCCGACAAACCCGAGTGGGCCGGTGGCGGCAAGGGAAAGAAAGCGCAATCGGAAGAGCGTGACCGAAGCGATCGGTCGGGCGGTGTGTCGGTCATGGGGTTTGGGGCCGACGATCGGCGCGTCGTCAGTGACTACTATGGCACCCAGGCGCGGGCAGGGCACTGCCCACCGGGGCTGGCCAAGAAACACAATGGATGCCAGCCGCCTGGCCAGGCGAAGAAATGGCGTAAAGGCTACCCGCTCGGCCGCGATGTCGAATATTTCGAGTTGCCGCGTGAGTTGCGCATGCGGCTCGCGCCGCCGCCGCCGAATCATCGCTATGTGCAGGTGGCTGGCGATGTCCTGATGATCGCCGTGGGGACGGGCATGGTGGTTGATGCCATCGAAGACATCCTGCGCTGATCGATCATTATCCGAAGTGTTTGCCCCCGATGCGGTCGCGCAGGCGTCTTTATCCCTGCGGACCGATGAACCCGTTAACTTGTTGAAAATAAGGAGTCGCAATGCTGAATTTTGATTTCTACAACCCGACGCACATCGTCTTTGGCCAAGGGCGGACGGGCGAGCTGGACAAGCTGGTGCCGGCGGCGGCGCGTGTGCTGGTGCTGTTTGGCGGGGGCAGCGTGCGCAAGAACGGCACGCTCGACCAGGTCAGCGCGGCGCTGGGGGCACGCCATGTGGTTGAGTTTGGCGGAATCGAACCGAATCCGACCTTTGAGACGCTGATGCGGGCCGTGGAGGTCGTCCGCGCCGAGAAGATCGATTTCCTGCTCGCTGTCGGCGGGGGCTCGGTGCTCGATGGCACCAAGTTCATCGCGGCGGCCGCCCTGTTCGAAGGCAACCCGCGCGATATCCTGGCGAAATTCGGGCGTAACGTGACGCGAGCCTTGCCGCTGGGGACCGTGCTGACCTTGCCGGCGACCGGATCGGAAATGAATAACGGCGGGGTCATCACGATCAAGTCCGAAGGCGCGAAACTGCCGTTTTCCAGCCCGTTCGTCTTCCCCAAGTTTTCGTTGCTCGATCCGACGCGCACCAACACGCTGCCGGAGAAACAGCTTGCCAACGGCGTCGTGGACGCGTTCGTGCATGTGCTGGAACAGTATCTGACGACCTGCGACGGCGCCCACGTGCAGGACCGTTTTGCCGAAGGGCTGCTGCTGACGTTGATCGAACACGGACCGGCGGCGGTTCGCAGCACCGATTATTCCGCCCGTGCCAACCTGATGTGGACGGCGACGATGGCGTTGAACGGACTGATCGGCGCCGGCGTGGTGCAGGACTGGTCGACGCACATGATCGGCCATGAACTGACGGTCAAGTACGGTATCGATCACGCCCGCACCCTGGCCGTGGTGTTGCCGGCGATGATGCAGGTGCGGCGCGAGGCCAAGCGCGGCAAACTGCTGCAGTACGCGGAGCGCGTCTGGGGAATCGCCGACGGCAGCGAAGATCAACGGATCGACGCCGCCATCGCCAAAACGCGGGCGTTTTTCGAAGGGTTGGGCGTACCGACGCGGCTCGCCGCCTATGACATCGGCGCCGACGCGGTGCCCGCGATCGTCGACCAACTCAAGGCGCACGGCATGGTGGCCATCGGCGAGCGCCGCGAGGTGACGCCGGAGGTCAGCCGGCAGGTGCTTGAACTGAGTCTCTGAGCGGGCTTTCGGCGGGGCGTCGGTCGATGACGCCCCGGTGGGCCTATTAAAGCTCGCGTTGCCGGAAAACGTGGCTTGCCGGAAGGCGCATGGATATTGGCTTCTGGCGATGCTGCACACGGAAAGTCAATATCCATGCGCCTTTCCGGG
>CAYUYI010000250.1:0-3969 GCA_964448995.1 uncultured Propionivibrio sp.
ACGCTGATCAAGAAAGGTCGAATCGCCGTCGTCGGTGCCGGTATCTCCGGGCTCTCGGCCGCCTGGTTGCTGTCGCGCCACCATGACGTCACCGTCTTCGAAGCCGGTGCCTATCTCGGCGGTCACACCAACACGGTCGATGTGACGTTGGACGGCAAGACGCATCCGGTTGATACCGGTTTTCTCGTTTTCAATGAAAAGACCTACCCGAACCTGATCGCGCTTTTTGCGCTGCTCGGCGTCGAAAGCGTCGAAACCGAGATGTCCTTCGCGGTCAGCCTCGAGAATCCGTCGCTGGAATGGTCGGGCAGCAATCTGGCGACGGTTTTCGGTCAGAAACGCAATCTGGTCAGCCGTCCGTTCTGGGCCATGCTGGCCGACATTCTGCGCTTCAACCGTGAAAGTACGGATTGGCTGGCCGATCACCCCGACGACCAGCGCAGCCTGCAGGATTTCCTGAGCGAAGGAAATTACTCGATAGCCTTTTCCGAATGGTACCTGCTGCCGATGGGTGCCGCGATCTGGTCCTGCCCGGCCCGACAAATGCGCGAAATGCCACTCGCCACCTTCATCCGCTTCTGCCAGAACCATGGTTTGTTGCAGGTATTCGATCGTCCGAAGTGGCGCACGGTCAAAGGCGGCGGCCGTGAATACGTCAGGCGGATCGCAGCCCAACTGGACGATGTCCGCCTGGCCTGCCCGGTCCACGCCATTTCGCGCGAACCGACCGGTCTGCGCGTGGCCCACACGGGCGGCAGCGAGCTTTTCGATCAGGTCGTCATGGCCTGTCACAGCGATCAAGCGCTCGCCATTCTCGGCACGACGGCCAGCCGCGGCCAGCACGAGATCCTTTCCGCCATCCGCTATCAGGCAAACCGGGCCGTGTTGCATACCGACGCCGCGCTGCTGCCGCGCGATCGAAAGCTGTGGTCCGCCTGGAACTATTTCGCGGGCCACGGAACGCCTGGCGACCAGCCCGTCGGCGTGTCCTACCTGATCAACAAATTGCAGCCGCTCCCCTTCGACACGCCGGTCATCGTCACGCTCAACCCGGTGCGCGAGCCGGATCCGGAACGGGTGATTGCCGAGTTCGATTATGCGCATCCATTGTTCGATGCCGCGGCCATCGCCGCACAGCGTAAATTGCCCGACGTTCAAGGCGAGGGCGGCATCTGGCTGGCTGGTGCCTGGGGCTCCTACGGCTTCCACGAAGACGGCCTGAAATCGGCATTGCGCGTCGCCAACGGCATGGGCATCAAGGCGCCCTGGCAAGGCGGCGTAACGATGCACGCACCCGAAGCCGTAGCGGCCTGAGCCTGCCATGGACGACCAACCTCGCCTTTGCCTCGGCCATGTGATGCACCGGCGCTTGCGTCCGGCGGTGAATGCCTTCGTTTACCCGGTCTTTTACGTGCAATTGCCGCTGCGCCATCTGGCGGCGACGCGATGCCCGATTTTTTCCATCGACCAATGGAATCTGCTCAGCTTCCACCACCGGGACCATGGGCCGCGTGATGGCACCCCGTTGCTTCCATGGATTGAACAATGCCTCGCCAAAGAGGGGCTTGTGGCTGACGGCGAAATCGTCCTGCAAACCTTCCCGCGCGTACTCGGTTTCGTCTTCAACCCGGTCAGCTTCTGGTATTGCCATGACGGCCACGGCCAGTTGATCGCCATTCTGGCGGAAGTCAACAACACCTTTGGCGGCACGCACAGCTACCTCCTGGATCGTCGCGGCGCCCCGCTGGCGGACGGCGAGGAACTTCGCGCCGAAAAATGCTTTCACGTCTCGCCGTTCAACAACATCGAAGGTGGTTACCGTTTTCGCTTCAAGCTCGCGCGCGCCATCCAGCAAGCCCGAATCGACTACGACGATGCCGAAGGCGAACTGCTGCTGACGGCGATCTCCGGCAAGCCGCAGCCCTGGTCGGCGCGAGCGCTGCTTTCGGCCCTCCTGCGCATGCCGGTGCTGACCCTCGGCGTCGTCGCGCGCATCCACTGGCAAGCCCTCAAACTTTGGCTCAAAGGCGTGCCCTTCCGCGGGGCGCACCCGGCCCAACGATCCCTTCAGGAGTCGACGAAATGAATCCGACCATCGACCATGCCCTTCCCTTGCGTCGCGCCGAAGCCCTCTCTCGCGACACGCAAACCGTCCTGACACTCCTCGCCCGCATCAGCGATGGCCTGCTGGAAGTCCGCCTGCCGAACGGGGAAGCCCGGCTGTTTGGCGACGGGGAGCACGGCGTGACCCTGCAGGTACATGACGAGGCATTCTTCAGCCGTGTGCTGGCGCGCGGCGACATCGGCCTCGCCGAGTCGTATCTTGACGGGCAATGGGACTCCCCTGACCTCACGGGCCTGCTCACCTTGCTCGCGCGCAACCGCCAAGGGCTGGCCAAGGCCGTCTATGGCTCCTGGCGGCAACTCCTCGCCGCACGCATCCGTCACTGGTTCAACGGCAACAGCCGCACGGGCAGCAAACGCAACATCATGGCGCACTACGATCTGGGCAACGCCTTCTACCAGCGCTGGCTGGACCCGAGCATGAGCTACTCGTCCGGAATCTACCGCACCGAGGACGACGGTTCGCTGCTTGCCGCCCAACACGCCAAATACCGGCGCATCCTCGATCGCTTGCAGGCCCAGGCCGGCGAACATGTCCTCGAAATCGGCTGCGGGTGGGGCGGTTTTGCCGAAATGGCGATCCGTGACGGCCTGCGCGTCACCGGCCTGACTCTGTCGCCGGCGCAACTGCAGTGGGCGACGCAACGCGTGCCGCAGGCCGACCTGCGCCTGGAAGACTACCGCGACACGAAGGCGCAATACGATCACCTCGTCTCCATCGAAATGTTCGAGGCCGTTGGCGAAAAATGGTGGCCCACCTACTTCGCCACCGTCGCCGGCGCCCTCAAGCGCGGCGGGCGAGCGGTCATCCAGAGCATCACCATCCATGACGACCTGTTTGCCAGCTATCGGCGCGGCACCGATTTCATCCAGCAATACATTTTCCCCGGCGGCATGCTGCCGTCACGACAAGCCTTCCGGAAGGCGGCCGAACGGCAAGGCCTGCAAGTCACCGACGAATTTGCCTTCGGCCCTGACTACGCCCGAACACTGGCCGAATGGCGCAACACCTTCGAAGCCCAATGGCCTCAGATCGCGCCACTTGGTTTCGATGAAAAATTCCGCCGCCTGTGGCGCCTTTATCTCAGCTACTGTGAGGCCGGTTTTCTCGCCGGAAACATCGATGTCGTTCAATTCGAACTCGCGCACCGCTGATTCCCGGCCGGCCGGCGGGATTTTGCCTGGCCCGGACCTCGAACGGCGTCGGGCGCTGCTGTTCGCGTTATCGTTGCCGGCGTTATTCTGGCTGCCGCGTCCAGTGCGCGCCAACACCGAGGGGCTGTCCGGCTTGAAACGCTGGGGAAACGGCACCTTTCATCGTTTCGGTGTTCTCGTCTATGAAGCGACACTGTGGGCGAGCGACGATCCGCACCGCCCGCCGCGCGCATTGCGCATTGATTACAAACGCCGGATCGCCGGCAGCGTCATCGCCAGCGCCAGCCTCAAGGAAATGCGCCGTTTTGTCGCCGACGAGACGCGCTTGCAACGCTGGGAACAACAGATGCGGCAGATTTTTCCCGACGTCAAACCCGGCGATCATCTCCTGGGGATTCATGACGGCGACGGCGTGCGCTTTTACCAGGAAGACCGTTTGCTCGGCCACATCAACGACGACGCCTTTGCCGACGCTTTTTTTGCCATCTGGCTCGACGAGCGGACCAGCGCCCCGGAGTTAAGAGCCGCCCTCCTTCGCCCTCAGGAGGGATAGGATGCCGCCGGGAACCGTCCTCGCTTACGGCGCGCTCGGTCTTCCGCTGGCGTTCGCCGCGCTACCCATCTACGTTCATCTTCCACGTTACTACGCGGAAACGACCGGCATCGAACTCGCCTTGCTCGGCCTCATTC
>CAYUYI010000251.1:0-3959 GCA_964448995.1 uncultured Propionivibrio sp.
GACAACAGTGCAGAGCTTAACGGAAAAAACCCTCCGTGGGTCACTCAAAATAGGCAGCCGTTGAAACTCGCCCGCCCGTGTCGCCGATCATCGTACCCCGGATAAAGCACAAGCCGCGCCAGCCGCACAAGTTGCACCACGAATTCGCTGCAACGCCTTGTTTTTACGTTGAAGAAACGGCCCGTAAAAAACAGGCTTGCCGGCGCTCAACGCGACAATGCATCACAGTGGTGCCAACGCCACCGACCATGCCCGGATTTGGTTCACAAGCCAAACGTCATGACCGGAAAAGGATGCAACCAAGATCGCACGAAGACAATTGGATCGGTTATGCTGACGAGCACCTTGAACATCCCTACCCGGAATACCCCATGGATCAGACTACCGTCGGCATTCCCGTTGGCAACACGCGACACACGCACTCCATTTCCACCACCGAGTGCCAGAAACTTATCGACAACCTAGCCACACTGGCCGCCCGCGATCCGGGGCAGCGCGGTTTCTCAACCGTCGCAGCGACCGGCCAACTGCAACCGGCTGCCGAGGCGTTGCTCGCTGGCAGCCGCATCATCATCACCACCGGTTTCTGCATTCGTGCAGCGATGATCGGCGAAAATGACGGTCCGCCCGGCGCCCTGGCACTCGCCAACGCATTACGACAGCTTGGCAAGGCGGTGGCATTCGTCACCGACCGCTTCAGCCGGAGCCTGCTTGAAGCGGGTGCCGAACTGTACGGCGGCGCGTTTCCGATCACCGAACTCAGCCAGACGCAGACAACGGCCGACACTCAGATTGCGGAACTTCTTGATGCATTCCAGCCGACTCAGGTCGTTGCCATCGAGCGCCCGGGCAGCGCCATCGACGGGCATCGCTACTCGATGCGCGGGCAGATTCTGGACGACCTGGTCCCCGCAACCGACCGTCTGCTGACCCCCGAATCTCCGCGTCATTTTTCGACGATCGCCATCGGTGACGGCGGTAACGAACTGGGACTGGGCAGTCTGCGCGAATCGCACATGCAGCACGTCAAGCATGGCGAGATCATCTTTTGCGCAACCCCGGCGGATTTCGTCATTCCAGCCGGCATTTCCAACTGGGGTGCTTACGCACTGGTTGGGGCGCTGGCCGTACTCAGCGGCCAGCCGCTGATGCCCCCACCAGAACAGGAGCGGCGGGTCCTTGAACGCTTGCTGGCCGCCGGCGCGGTTGACGGTTGCACCGGCCAGGCGGAATGCTCGGTCGACGGAATCGCTTGGGAAGACTACGCGGCAACGTTGCGCGAGATGCACCGGATCGTCTGCAACAACTGAGCATCCGGCCTTCGCTGGCACGACGAGCCCCCAATCACGCGGCCTAGTCTCAGCGATCGACCCCGGAGAACACCACCGCCACCTGGCCACTGACCGGTGCGGTGGCCACCAATCCGGCCAACCCGGCCGTGCCGGTGGCCGAAACCGAAATCCCGGTCAGCCGCCCCCCCTCGTGTCGCGCACGTTCGAGCGTCGCTTCGTCAACCACCACCGGCTGCCCGCCGTCACGCCACATCGCTGCGACGATTTCAAGCCAGTCATAGGTTTCGTCATCCAGAATGCCGTGCGCAACACTCGCACGCAGATCTTCCCACGGCCACATATATCGAGTGCGGGCCTGTGCCAGCTCATCCACATGGCTGCTTGCGATACGTAGCCAGGCGCGCGCAAGCGGCGCACAGGCTTGTGTCTGAACGGCAAAAATCCGGGGCGACTGCTTGGTCACGCCATGTCGCGCCGCCATGTCGAATCCTTGGGCCAAGGCGCTGGCCAGCGCGCCGCCACCCACTTGCACAAAAAGCGCATCGAGTTTCACCTGCGCCCGCCCGAGTGCCTCGGCCATCTCGAACGCAAGCGTTCGACCGCCCTCAATGGCGAGGCCATTTTCCGTGCCTTGCACGCCAAAGGGAATGGCCCCGGCCACGACCGCTTCGCGGAAACGCAGGAAGCACGGATCACCCTGTTCGCCGGCGCGACGCTCGCAAATGGAGATCGTCGCGCCGAGACCCTTGAGCCGGTGCACAACAACCGTACTGGCCTCCGGCGGGATGAACACGTCGATCGGCCAATCCGCCGCCCGTGCAATCACGGCGGCCGCCAGCGCGGCGTTGCCACAGGAGGCGATCGCCAGGCGGCGATGCCTCAAGCCTTCGGCGACAGGCAGGCGTGCCGCCACAATCACACGCAGATACAGCATGACGCCCATCAGATGCCGGGCCTTATGCGAACCGGCGACATTACCGGTTTCATCCTTGACCCACAGTGTTCCGGTCAAACCCAACGCGCCCGCCAGTGCGGGCTGGGATGTCATCGGCGTCAGTCGAAACCCTGCGCCATCAACGACCTTCAGCGCCTCATCAAGGCGCTCGACGATCTCCGTCCATGCCTCATCGGGCAACCCGACACGGCGGGCGAGACCATACGTGGTCAGAAACTGGCGATACCGGAGATAAGGATTGTCGCTGTTGGCAATGATTTCGGCCGACCCGGCATCCTGCGGCACCAACACATGGTCGACGTCATCGCCTGCCATCGCACCGGGACAGCGAAACGGCAAAAGCAGGGTTGCATCGACCTGCGCACCGCAACCGTGGCAGACGAATTGCCCGGCAATGCCATTCATCGTCCAAACGCCTTGCCGGCGCCTGTGCGCGCATTGAATTCAGCGATCATGGCATCCCAGGCCGGCACGAGCGCCTGCAGATCGTCCCAGAACGACTGCCTGGAACGCGCCGTAAATTCTTCCAGCGAAACGCCCTGCTGTTCGACCCAGGTGAAGTAGCCGAGGTTGAAGATGCGCTGACGCTCGACATGCGTCAATTCGAGCAGATGGTCGGTCGTCGTTGCCGCCAGCGACTGCCCCCAGACCTCGCCGGCGTTGACCGCGTCGAAGCGCCCCCCGAAGTAGCGGACAATCGCCTTATCGATCTCACTGCCGTACATCGCCGCACCGTCGGTTGCGACCGTGATCAGCACATCGTCTTCGCCGAGATCGTAATAGCGCGCTGTTTTAATCGCCGCGAGCAGGTTGCACAGCGACGACAAGCCGAAGTTGGACAGACGCTCCACCAACCCGGCGTCGATGCCGCGTCGCTCAACGAGGTACTTGCGTCCTTCGGCGGTATTGAACAGCACCAGCAACTGGTCGGTATGGCGGTCGCTGACTGCGGCGACCATATCGGTGTTCATGACGTTGTGGATGTACGGGATGTGCTTGTCGCCGATGCCCTGGATGTTATGTTCGCCGAAGCCGTTGTTGAGCAGCGTCGGACATTCGGCCGCTTCGACCGCGACGATGCGCGCGCCGAGCGTCGTTTTCAGGTGATCGCCGGCAGCCAGCGTGCCACCGGAACCGGAAGCCGAAACATAGGCGGCGAGTTGGGTTCCGGGCTTGCCTTTCGATAGCGCATTGAACAAGGTTTCCAGCGCGGCACCGGTGCAGTTGCGGTGGATCAGGTAGTTTCCGAACTCGCAGAACTGGTTGAAGATAATGTTGGCCGGATCACAGTCGAGCGCGGCGCAGGTATCGTAGATCTCCTTGACGTTGCTCTCGGAACCCGGCGTGCGCACGATGTCGGACGGGTCGCTGACCCATTTGTCAAGCCAGTCGAAACGCTCCTGGCTCATGTTCTCGGGAAGCACGGCCGTGCCACGACAACCGAGAATGCGCGAGATGGCGACGCCGCCGCGACAATAGTTGCCGGTCGACGGCCAGACGGCGCGGTGACGCGTCGGGTCGAACTGACCGGTCACCAGGCGCGGCACCAGGCAGCCGTAGGCGGCGAGCACCTTGTGCGCATTGATCATCGGGAAACGGTTGCCAAGGGCCAGTACTATGCGCGCCTTGACGCCGGTCAGTTCCGACGGCAGTTCGATGTGCTCCGGCACCTCGGTCAGCCCGGTCCGCGCGGCGTCGTTGAACCAATGTAC
>CAYUYI010000252.1:0-3952 GCA_964448995.1 uncultured Propionivibrio sp.
GGCCGAACAGCACGCCCATGCCGACATCGTCGATGCCGGCCTGCATGGCCCGGTCAAAGGCCGTTACGCGCCAGTCGAAATCGCGCTTCTTGCCTGACAAATGCACGGCGGCGTAGGTGTCGCGGTGATAGGTTTCCTGGAACAGCTGGTAGGTGCCGATCGACGCTTCCTTGAGCAGCTTGAATTCATCAACGGTCAGCGGCGCCAGGTTGACGTTGAGACGGCGGATGTGGCCGTGCGCCTCGGTCACGTCATAGACGGCATGGATCGCATCGAGCACGTACTGGAAGCCGCCCTTGGCTGCCGAATAGCCCTCACCGGCGACCATCAGCAGGCGCTTGTGGCCCTGCCGTACGAGTTCGAGGGTATCGCGCTGAATACCTGCCATGTCCAGCGCCGTGCGCGGCAGCGCCTTGTTGGTCGAGCGGAAGGCGCAGTAGGTGCAGTCGTTGCCACAAACATTGGAAATGTACAGCGGCGCAAACAACACCATGCGATGACCGTAGATCTGCTCCTTGACCGCGCGCGCCGTCTCGAACAGATCCTCTGCCAGATCGGGCGTGCCGATCTGGCAGAGCACGGCGACTTCGGAAGGATTCAACCCTTTGAGCTCGCGGGCTTTCGCCAACACCTCGCGAATTCTCCCGTCGTCCCTGACGGCAGAATGAAGCAGATCCCCGACTTCGTTTGCCACCAACCATTCACTGACCGGGCGATCTGCCATACCCATCAACCCCTGCCTTGTTTGCTTAACTCGGTCCACGCGCCTTCGATGTCAGCATCGACACCGCACGGTCGCGACGTGTAGTGGGTATGCAACATGTGATGGGCTTTCTCCGAATGCGGTTTCTCCAGATAATCGGCGTAAAGCTTCTTCACTTGCGCATTGTTGTGCGACTGACGAACCTTGGTCTTGCGATCGATATTGAAAATCGTTTCCCGACGCTTCATCGCGTAGGGAATGTAAGCCTTTTTCGACCGCAGAGTCCCCCCGCCATCAACGCAACCGCCCGGACACGCCATGATTTCGATGAAATCGAAATCGGCCTTGCCGCTCAGCACCGACTCGACCAGTTCGCGCGTGCCCTTGAGGCCATGACACATCGCCACCTTGATTTCGCCGTACTGGCCGCCGAGATTGACATTGGCCGAACGCACGTTCTCGAATCCCCGCAATTGAGTGACCTCAATGTGCTCGAGCTCCTTGCCATTGACGACGTAATACATCGTGCGTACCGCCGCCTCCATGACACCGCCGGTCGTACCGAAGATCGCCCCGGCGCCGGAGTACTCGCTCATGAACGGATCGTCGTAGAACGATGGCTCCAGCAATTTGAGATCGATCCCTTCGCGCCGCAGCAGACGGGCGAATTCGCGCATGGTCAGCACGACATCCACATCCGGTACCCCATGCGTTGCCAACGCTGGCCGTGCCGATTCCTCCTTCTTGGCGGTGCAGGGCATGATCGAGATCACCCGCATCTTCGTCACGTCGATACCGCGCTTCTCGGCCAGATAGGTCTTGGCAATTTTTCCGACAACCTGTTGCGGCGAACGGGTACTGGAAAGCAGCGGTAGAACATCCGGATAGTGCTTCTCGGCAAAATTGATCCAAGCCGGACAGCACGAGGTAAAAACCGGACGCTTTTTCTCCGCCAGTTTGCCAAGCAGCTCTGTTCCTTCTTCCATGATGACGACATCGGCACCAAAATTGGTATCGAGGATGACATCGGCCCCCATCTTGCGCAACGCGGCAATGATCTGCCCTTCGACATTGGTGCCCGGAGGCAGCCCGAATTCTTCGCCAAAACCGACACGAATGGCCGGTGCCATCTGGAAGACGGTCACAACATCGGGATCGGCCAGATAATTCAGGACTTCCTGCGTCTGATCGCGCTCGGCCAGTGCGCCGGTCGGACAGACCATCACGCATTGACCACAGGCCACGCACGGCGACGCAGCAACCGAGCCGCCCTTGAGACGGATACCCGCCGCATTGCCCCACCCGGTGAGTTCGAGTGCATCCACATTCTGCACCTTGCGGCAGACAGCAACGCAACGCTGGCAGCGGATACATCGGCTGCGGTCATAGACGACCGGTTGAGTCCCATGATCGGGCTCCAGGTTCTCCCATCCTTCCGTGTAATGGAAACGCACCTGCTTCAGTCCAACCGAATTGGCAACCGGCAACAGCTCACAATTTCCGTTACGCGGACAGGAGGCGCAATCCTGATGGTGATCGGCCATGATCATTTCCATCTGAAGTTGGCGCATTTCCTGGACGCGCGGGGTACGGGTCCGGACTTGCCAGCCATCCCTCATGGCCGTATCACATGCCGTCAGGCAATGGACCTCACCCTCTCCCGTGTCCACTTCGACCAGGCACACGCGGCAGGTTCCGGGCGCGTGATCGATATCGTTCAACTCACAGAGCGTGGGAATGAACACGTCACTTCTGCGCGCCACGTCGAGGATGGTCTCATTAGCCTCGAAAGCGACTTCTCTTCCATTGATAAAGGCTTTCATGGGATCACTCCACCAAAGAGGGTTCGTTGTGGGTTACCGGCAATTCTCGCGGCAGATCCATCTCGGTCACTACCGAATAAAGCCGGTAGCAACGCAGGCAGCGACTGGCTTCGTCGTACGCTGTTTGCTTGGAGATGACCTGATCGACCTCTGCAAAACTCTCGACCCGCTCGGCCGGATCCAGTTCGGGCATCGTCGCCCGCTCCTTGTGCATCGGCATCGTCTGGATACACTCGTTGGCAAACATCTTGTTCCGCGCGAGCAGATTCTGCATGCGTCGCTCCGGTCGCACGTAGACCTCCCCATGCAGAAGATAGTCACGGATACTGGCCGCGGCCCGTTCCCCCTGATCCAGTGCATGCACCAGCGTCAGCGGCCCGAGTACGCAGTCACCCCCCGCAAAAACGCCCTTGCGGGTCGTTTCCAGCGTATCGGGATTGACCACTACGCAGTTCCAGCGATCCAGTTCGATACCTTCGCCAGGCTTCACCACGTTTCGCTCCACCTGTTGCCCAATCGCCGCAATCACGAGGTCACAGGGCATCGTGTAGGTCGAGTCAGGCACGACCTCGATATTCCAGCGACCTTTATCGTCGCGGCTCGTTGTCTGCATCTTGACGAGTTCGAGTGCCTTGACGGTATTGTTCTCGACAATCAGACCCGTCGGTGTCGTCAGGAAATGGAAGACAACCCCTTCGTGCTTGGCCGCAACAACTTCCTCCAGTTCGGCCGGCATGTCTTCTTCTGTTCGCCGATAGATCAGATGAACAGACTTCGCGCCCATTCGCCGCGCCGAACGCACGCAGTCCATGGCCACGTTTCCGCCACCGACCACGACGACATCGCCGGTCACTGCAAACGGCTCATGGTGTTCGACGCGATGATGAACCTTGAGCAGAAAATCGACACCGGTAATGTAGCGGTTGAGGCCGGGATATTCATTCTTGATGCCGAAGCGGGTCCCTTGACTCGCGCCATATGCCAGGAAAACGGCGTCATAGCCTTTGCCCAGCAATTCATCGACCGTAAAACTGCCACCGAGCACCTTGCTATAGAGGAAATTTCCGCCCAACTGGCGGATGATGTCCTCGCTTTCCGCTTTGAGCACGTCCTTCGGCAAGCGATAACTCGGAATACCGACCGAAGCCATGCCGCCCGCCGCTTGCTGAGCATCAAAAACATCCACCTTGATGCCGCCAAGCAACAACTTGTAGGCACAGGTAATTCCGGCGGGCCCGGCACCGATCACCGCGACACGTTTGTTATGTTGGACTGCACTCGGCTGAAAATGCAGACGGTCGTGCGTGATCGCCTGATCGGCCGCGTAACGCTTGAGCATCCGGATGCCCACCGGGCCTTCAGCCTCCTGCCGCCGACACGCCGACTCGCAGAAGCGAACGCACACGCGCCCACAGGTCGCTGCCAT
>CAYUYI010000253.1:0-3947 GCA_964448995.1 uncultured Propionivibrio sp.
CGCTCGGTTTCGAGGCTTTTCTCGATAACCGCAAGCTCGAAGATGCGTGGAAAGTCGCGGCCTCGGCCGTGCGGCAGGCGCCGGACAACCTGCCGTGGCGGGAGCGCCTGGCGCAGATCTCCGAATGGACAGGACGGCCACAGCAGGCGCTCGCCCACTGGCTGGTCGTTGCTCAGGTTTCCGGCCGCGAGGAAGCCTGGGACGCCGTTTTGCGGCTGGCACCCGGCCTGTTCGATGATGCCGCCCTGCGACTGGCACTCGAACATCGGCTGACACGGCAGCCCGACAATGAAGCGTTGCTGCGCGAGGTTGTCGCGGTGTACGAGCGCCTGGGGCAGCCGCAGGCGGGTCTGAAGTTTCTCGAACAGACTTTTCGCCGTACCGGCAAGGTCTGGGTTCTGTCTGCCGCCGCCGAACTGGCCGAACGCGCCGGCGACGATGAATTGGCGCTACGGTACTGGAAGCGAAGTTTCGCCAGTGGCGGCATGACGACCGCGTCCGCCGTGCGGGCGGCCACGCTGCTGATGGTGCGCGGACAGGCCGAGGCCGGCCTGTCCATTCTCGAGCAGGCACAGGCGGCGGCCCCGGCGACGGACACCGCGTTCTGGCGGCTGACGGCAGAACTGGCGCAATTGACGGCGCAGGACGAGCGGTCCATCGCCGCGTATCGGCGCTTCGTCGATGGTGGCGAGGCGCTCGTACGTGATTACGATGCACTTTATACCCTGCTGCAAGACCGTTATCCGCATGAGGCCGCCCGCATTGCCACCCAGGCCTGGTCGCGTTTTGGCGAGCCGCGTCATTTGCGTCTGGCGCTGTCGTACTACGCCGCCAGCGAAAACTGGCAAGCCATGGGCGAACTGCTCGCCGGGATAGCTCCGGAGCGTCTGGCCGAATTGCGCCAACAGGCCGATTTTCTCCAGTGGTCGGCCCGATACCGGCTGAACCAGGGACAGCCCGAAGCTGCGCGCCGCGATCTGCAGGCCGCACTGACCATTGCCCCGGATTCCAGCGAAATCCAGCAGGCGCTTCTCTGGTTGTTGATCGACAGCGGCGATGGACAGGCGCTGCGGCACGTGCTTGCCAGCCGGGAAGACGCCTGGTCGGCCGATCCGCGCCTGCATGATGCGCTGGCGGCGAGCTACCTCGCGCTGTCTTTGCCTGACGTCGCTTTGCGGCGATATCTCACCCCGCATCTTGGCGAACACCGTGACGATTTTCTTTGGCTCATGACCTATGCCGATGCGCTGGAGCAGAACCATGATGTTGATCGTGCCTGGCAGTTGCGCCAGCATCTGCTGGCACAGAGCCGCTCGACGGTTGGCGCTCGTCCGCAACTGAGCGGCGATCCGGCGGAACTCGCCGAGGTCCGCCGGGCGGCCCGCGCCCGCCTGGTGCTTGCCCAAACCAAGGGTGATCCTGGCCTCGCCGTGCTGCGCGAATTGCTTCGCCTCGATCGCGATGCCAAGCGTACGCTTTCGCCAGCGGCCAAGGACATCGTGCTCGGCTGGCTGCAGGACGCGGGTGAGCATTCCGCGGTGCGTGCCTGGTTATGGCAGCAATATGCGAAAACGGCGAGTCGCCCGCTTTGGGCCGAGATATCGCTGGCCCTCGCCGAAAATGACCGGGAAACGGCGGGACAATTGCTGGATCGCCACGGCGACCGATTGCCACGTGGCGACCGCATTTCCGCGGCCAGCCAGATGCGTGATCTGCGCCGTGCGCAAAGCGAGGCCTTTGACAGCCAAAGCGTACAGGAAAACGACGACGAACTGCAATTGCAGTTGACGGATGCCTTGCTCGAGCATAGCGACCATGTTGGCGGTGAGGTTGTCCGCCGCGACCTGGGTACGCTCGATGAACGCGAGACCACGGCACGCTGGCATGTGGCCATTTCTCCGGCGCTGTCGCTCGATCTGGCGCTCGGCAATATCGCCCGGAATCCGAGCGGGAACGATGCGAGCGGCTTTGTGCCCGATGAAACCTATCGGAGCGCCCGCCTCGTCTGGCGCCAGCCGGGGGGAGAAACGCGGTTTACTGCCGAGGCCCGGCGCAGTTTCGATCACTACCAACCGTTGCTGCTTGAACACGAACAACGGATCGATGATCGTCTGTCGTTCTCGGCCGCGTTCGGCTGGCAACAACCGGCGCGCGAGTCGATTCCCTTGCGCACTGCCGGGATGAACGATCTGGCTCGCATCGGTGTGCGTTACCGGCCAACCCTGCGCGATCAGATTCAGGTCGAGCATGACTGGAATCGCTATGAGGCCCAGACCGGCACCTCACTCGGGACGGGGCGTGTTTGGCAGGTCGAAGCGGCGCATGCGCTCCGGCTCGATCCACGCAACCTTGAGGCCAGCGTTTTCTGGTCGAGCCACCGGTACGACCCGCGTGCTGAAATCAGCGATATCCGCCTGCAACGCTTGCTTCCTGCCGGTACCACCTTCAGCGATCTCGGACCGAATTTTTTCCTTCCCGACGCGTTCCGTTTTTACGGCATCCGCGTCTCCACGGACACCCGCTTCGAAAAGGACTACACGCGCGCCTGGCGTCCTTATGCCACCGCAGCCCGGACTTGGCACAGCGAGCTCGGCCCGGGTTATGACCTGGGATTGGGTCTTGCCGGCAGCGTCTTCGGCAACGATCATCTGGCCTTCGGGTGGCGACTCAGCAAGAGTGGCGCGACCAGCGGCGGGACCGTTCGGGAATTCGGCTTGACCTATCGCTTACACTATTGAATCTGCTTGGAGAAAATCCATGAAAATACGTCCTTCCCGCCTTCTGGTACTGGCCTTCGCCGCCGTCCTTGCCGCTTGTTCAACGCTTGATCGCAGCCCGGCACCCACCGTCCGGACCTCGGTCCAGTGGGTCGTGTTGCCCTTCGCTAACAACACCGAAACGCCATTGGCTGCCAACCGCGCCGAGGCCATCGCCGAAGGATTGCTGCGCGCCAACGGCGTTGCCAAATTGCGTCGTTACCCTGCCACGTTGGCGCAGGATGCGCTCTTCGAGAACAACGACCGCAAGACGCTTGACGCGGCACTGGCCTGGGCACGCGAACAGAACGCGGCCTATGCACTGACGGGGGCTGTCGACGAGTGGCGTTACAAGGTCGGTGTCGATGGTGAACCTGCCGTCGGTGTCGCCTTGTCGATCGTCGACGTGGCCAGCGGGGAAACGCTGTGGACGGGGGTCGGCGGCAAGAGTGGCTGGAGCCGCGAAGCGCTCTCGGCGGTGGCGCAGAAACTGATGCGCGATCTCCTGAACGCCGGATTGTCCGGCCGCGCCGACTGAATCGACGGACACCCCCTTGAATCTGCGCGTCATCCTCGAACCGTTTGCCCGTTCCTGGGCCATCGCCGGCGAGTCCGTGATGTTGCCGTTGCTGGGCGTGGCGCTCGGCATCTGGATCAATCCGCTCGATCCGTTGTGGACGCACGCGGCGTTTCCATGGATCTGGTTTGGCCCCCTCATTCTGGCGCTGCGTTATGGGCCATTCCCGGGTCTGGCCGGCGCCGCCGTGCTGCTGCTGGCCTGGGCCGGTTTTTATCTGGCGGGTTGGATCAACGAGGATTTTCCCAAGATCAATTTTCTCGGCGGGCTGATCGCGGTCATGCTTTGCGGCGAGTTTTCCAGTGCCTGGATCACCCGTGCCCGACGTGCCGAAGGAATCCAGTTCTACCTCGATCAGCGTCTCGAATACCTGACCCACCAATACTATCTGCTGCGCCTTTCCCATGATCGTCTGGAGCAGGATCTGATCGGCCGGCCGATGGCCATGCGCGATGCGCTGGCCACGTTGCAAGCGGTCATCCGCGACGGCAGCGACAGTGCGCGTGGCATGCCCGGTGCGGCGGGAGTGTTACGGTTGCTGGCGCAGTATTGTCAGATCGAAGTGGCCTCGCTGCACCGCTTTGATGACACTCGCCTCGTCGAAATTCCCATTG
>CAYUYI010000254.1:0-3942 GCA_964448995.1 uncultured Propionivibrio sp.
TGCGGAAAACGCCACGCGGACGGCCTGTCAGCTGGCAACGGTTACGCAGACGAACAGAGCTCGAATTACGAGGCAACGCCTGAATTTTCAGACGCGCTTCGTAACGCTCTTCCTCGCTACGGCTCTGATCATTAACGATCGCCTCCAAGGCCTCACGCTTGGCCTTGAACTGCTCGACCATTTTGCGACGCTTGGCTTCGCGGTTAATCAATGCAAGTTTCGCCATTTTCGCCTCAGTTCTTGAACGGGAATTTGAAGGCGCCGAGCAACGCGCGCGCTTCGTCGTCTGTCTTGGCCGTGGTCGTCACGCTGATATTCATCCCGCGCAGCACGTCAATCTTGTCGTACTCGATTTCCGGGAAAATGATCTGCTCCTTGACGCCCATATTGTAATTGCCGCGACCATCGAAGCCCTTGCCAGAAATACCGCGGAAGTCGCGCACACGCGGCAACGCCACCGTCACCAGGCGATCGAGAAATTCGTACATCCGGGGACCGCGCAGCGTCACCATGCAACCGATAGGATAACCGTCACGAATTTTGAAACCAGCGATCGACTTGCGTGCCTTGGTTACCACGGGCTTCTGACCGGCAATCTTGGTCATGTCACCAACAGCGAACTCAAGCACTTTCTTGTCGGCTACCGCCTCGCCAACACCCATGTTAAGCGTGATCTTCGTGATGCGAGGCACCTCCATCGGAGATTTGTAACCAAACTTCTTGGTCAGATCCTGCACCACGGTGTCTTTGTAGAAATCAAACAAACGCGCCATGATCGCTCCTTACGCCCCCACCACTTCGCCGCTCGACTTGAAAACACGCACTTTCGTGCCATCTTCAAGCGACTTGAAGCCAACCCGATCAGCCTTTTTGGTTGCTGGGTTATAGAGCGAGACATTCGAAATATGCAGCGGCATGTCCTTGTCGACAACTCCGCCCGCAACCCCCTTGACCGGGTTCGGCTTGACGTGTTTCTTGACGCGATTTACGCCTTCCACGACAACACGCTCAGCATCGACACGACGCAGCACGGTTCCGCGCTTACCCTTGTCTTTTCCGGCGATGACGACCACCTCGTCACCTTTACGAATCTTTTCCATGGCCGCTCCTTACAGGACTTCCGGAGCGAGCGACACGATCTTCATGAAGCGCTCGCCACGCAACTCACGCGTGACCGGCCCGAAGATGCGGGTGCCAATCGGCTCCAGCTTGTTGTTGAGGAGCACCGCCGCATTGGTATCAAACCTGACCAGCGAACCGTCGGGACGACGCACGCCCTTGGCTGTACGCACAACCACGGCGTTATAGACATCGCCTTTCTTGACACGACCGCGCGGCGCGGCATCCTTGATACTCACCTTGATGATATCGCCAACGCTGGCATAGCGACGCTTAGAGCCGCCCAGCACCTTGATACACATCACTGAACGCGCGCCGGTATTGTCGGCGACATCCAGAACCGTTTGCATTTGAATCATCACACTCTCCAACTTTTCCCGCGGGTGTACAAAATCCTGCGGTCAGTCTTGGAACCCGTACGGGAGAAACACCTGACCACAGATAGTCAGGCGCGAAAGAGGGGGCATTATACCCCCATTTCCTAAAAAGGCAAGCTTAAATTGCGACTGCCTTTTCCAGCAGCTTGGTTATCGCCCAAGCTTTGGTCTTCGAGACAGGACGAGATTCCTGGATTTCCACCAGATCGCCGGCCTTGGCCTCATTTCCTTCGTTGTGCGCATGATACTTGCGGGAACGCACAATAATTTTGTCGTACATGGGGTGCTTGACACGACGCTCAACCAAAACGGTGACCGTCTTGTCCATTTTGTCACTCACCACACGTCCGATCAGCGTACGCTTACTCGTCGTTTCGCTCATTGTTGTACCGCCTTTTCACGAAGTACGGTGCGCACACGCGCAATGTCACGACGCACCTTGCCGATCTGGCTGAAATTGCTCAACTGCTGGGTGGCCATCTGCATACGCAGACCGAATTGCGCCTTCAACAGTTCAAGCAGCTCTTTATTCAGCTCATCGACGCTTTTTGCTCTGAGTTCACTGGCTTTCATGATCAACCTACCATTCGCGTAACGAAGGCCGTTGGGATCGGAAGTTTGGCGGCCGCTAGCTCGAACGCTTCGCGGGCCAGAACTTCATCAACGCCATCCATTTCGTAAAGAACCTTACCCGGCTGAATTTCGGCCACGTAGTATTCCGGATTGCCTTTACCGTTACCCATACGAACTTCCGCGGGTTTTTTCGAAATGGGCTTGTCCGGGAAAATACGGATCCAAATTCGACCGCCGCGCTTGATGTGCCGCGTCATAGCACGACGTGCCGCTTCAATTTGACGTGCCGTCAATCGTCCGCGCCCGGTAGCCTTCAGACCGAAATCGCCGAAACTGACCTTTGCACCACGCGTTGCCAGACCGGTGTTCCGGCCTTTGTGCTCCTTGCGGTACTTTCTTCTAGTTGGCTGCAGCATCTGTCGTTCCTGCCTTTCTTACACGTTTTGCTGGCGCCTTGGTTTCAGAAGCCGGAGCCTCAGCGCTTGCACCTTCAGTCTTGGCTTTCACCGTACGGGCACGGGGTTTTTCGGCACCATCCGCGGGTCTAGCGACGCGACGGGGCTTGCGCGAAGGCTCATCCGCCGGCGCATCGTTTGCCACAGCGGGTTGCTCGTTACGGTCCAAAATCTCGCCCTTGAACACCCAAACCTTGACACCGATGATGCCGTAGGTCGTCAGCGCCTCGGAAGTCGCGTAATCGATATCAGCACGCAAGGTATGCAAAGGCACACGACCTTCACGATACCATTCGCGACGCGCAATTTCCGCGCCATTCAGACGTCCAGAACTCATGATCTTGATGCCTTGAGCGCCGAGACGCATGGCATTCTGCATCGCGCGCTTCATGGCGCGGCGGAACATAATGCGCTTCTCGAGCTGCTGCGTGATCGAGTCCGCAATCAATTGAGCGTCGAGTTCCGGCTTGCGAATCTCTTCGATGCTGACATGCACCGGGACGCCCATGATCTTTTGCAGCGCAGCGCGCAGATGATCAATCTCCTCGCCTTTCTTGCCAATCACCACACCCGGGCGCGCCGAGAAGACGGTCACGCGGGCATTTTTAGCCGGGCGTTCAATCACTACGCGACCAACAGATGCGTGTTTCAGTTTCGCCTTAAGAAAGTCACGAACCTTCACGTCCTGGTTGAGCATGCCAGAAAAATCTTTGCTATTGGCATACCAGCGTGACGACCAATCACGCGTAACGGCCAGACGAAAACCAGTCGGATTAATTTTCTGTCCCATTATTCTTCCTCAGTTTCCGACGGTCAGGAAAATGTGGCAGGTCGGCTTAATGATCCGGTTGCCACGGCCTTTGGCGCGTGCGGTGAAACGCTTGAGCACCATTCCCTTTTCGACGTAAATCGATTTCACCTTAAGCTCATCGACATCAGCGCCGTCGTTATGCTCGGCATTGGCAATCGCCGACTCCAGAACCTTCTTGATGATGCCGGCACCCTTTTTTGGGCTGAAGGTGAGAATGTTGAGCGCCTTGTCCACCGGCAGTCCGCGGATCTGATCGGCCACCAATCGACCCTTTTGGTCGGAGAGCCGAACGCCGCGCAAAATAGCACGAGTTTCCATATGCATTCCTTTACTTCTTCGCCTTCTTGCCGGCGGTATGACCCTTGAAGGTACGGGTCAGGGAAAACTCGCCGAGCTTGTGGCCAACCATGTTTTCGGTGACATACACCGGGATATGCTGCTTGCCGTTGTGAACGGCAATCGTCAGGCCGACAAAATCCGGCAGGATCGTCGAGCGACGCGACCAAGTCTTGATCGGGCGCTTGTCACTGGTCGCACGAACTGTGTCGACCTTCTTGATCAGATGGGCATCGACAAACGGGCCCTTTTTAACGGAACGTCCCATAGT
>CAYUYI010000255.1:0-3920 GCA_964448995.1 uncultured Propionivibrio sp.
CGTGGATCAGCGCCGAGATCGGCGTCGGGCCTTCCATCGAATCCGGCAGCCAGACATGCAGCGGCACCTGCGCCGACTTGCCCATGGCCCCGATGAACAGCAGGATACAGGTCACCGTCAGCAACGACCATTCGCTTGTACCCCACAGGTTGATCGTTACATTCGCGAACTCACCCGCCTTGGCAAATACCTCTTTGTACTGCAGCGTATCGAAATGGGCGAGCACCAAACCGATGCCGAGGATGAAACCGAAGTCGCCGACGCGATTGACCAAGAACGCTTTCATGTTGGCGAAGATCGCCGTCGGACGCGTATACCAGAAACCGATCAGCAGGTAGGAAACGAGGCCGACCGCTTCCCAGCCGAAGAAGAGCTGCATGAAGTTGTTGCTCATCACCAGCATCAGCATCGAGAAGGTAAACAGCGCGATGTAGCTGAAGAAGCGGTTGTAGCCGGGATCGTCGTGCATGTAGCCGACGGTGTAGATATGCACCATCAACGAAACGAAAGTCACCACCAGCATCATGGTGACCGTCAGCGGATCGATCAGGAAACCGACCTCAAAGCGGTAATCACCGGAGGTCAGCCATTGATAGACCGGACCGTTAAAGGTGTTGCCGGCCATCACGTCACGGAAGATCACCACCGAAGCAATAAAGGCGATGGCCACGCCAGCGATGGTCGCCGTATGTGCCACCCAGCGCGGCAGCACGCGGCACAGAAGGCCGGCGATCATGGCGCCAAACAAGGGCGCCAGCGGAACCAGCAGATAGAGTTTTTGCATTTCCATGTTCAACCCTTGAGGCTGTCCAGATCATCCACGTGGATGGTCTTGAGGTTGCGGAACAGCGCGATCAGAATCGCCAGCCCTATGGCCGATTCAGCTGCCGCCACGGTCAGGACGAAGAAGACGAAGATCTGTCCGGCCAAATCCTGAAGGTAGTGCGAGAAGGCGATGAAATTCGTGTTCACGGCCAGCAGCATCAGTTCGATCGACATCAGCAGAATGATCAGGTTTTTCCGATTCAGGAAAATCCCGACGATGCCGATCGCGAACAGGATCGCGCTCAAGATCAAGTAGTGAGACAGTGTCAGCATGTATCTTCCCTGGTTCTTTCCTCAAATGACGGCTTCATAACCGCCACATCGAATTCCTCGAATACCTCACCGTGCGTTGTCAATCCTGCGTTTCCGCAGGCATCTTGACGATGCGCACACGGTCCTTCGCCTTGACAAAAACTTGCTCGGACGGACTCACCGCCTTGCTCTTGCGCTTGCCGCGCAATGTCAGCGCAACGGCTGCCACGATACCGACGAGCAGGATCACTGACGCCAGTTCGAACGGATAAACATAATCGGTGAACAACAATCGGCCGACCGCCTTGGCATTACTGAACGAGGCTCCCGTTTGGCCAGCCACGCTTTCGGGCACACCGGAGAAGCGGGCATAAAGCACCAGGCTCATCTCGGCGACGATCAGCAGCGCAACAATGGCGCCCAGCGGCAAATAACTCCAGAATCCTTCGCGCAAGCGATCCAGATTGATATCGAGCAGCATGACGACGAACAGGAACAGCACCATCACCGCACCGACGTAGACCAGTATCAATGCGATGGCCAGAAACTCGGCCTGCAACAGCACCCAGATGCCGCTGGCACTGAAGAACGCCAGCACCAGGTTCAACGCCGCATGCACGGGATTGCGCAAGGTCACCACGCGCAGGCTGGCAAATACCAGGACCGTGGCCAGAAAGTAAAAAACGAAGGTCTTGAATTCCATCGTGTCAGCGCCTGTTATCGGTATTTCGCGTCACGCTCTCGGTCTTCGGCAATCTGCGCCTCATAGCGATCGCCGACAGCCAGCAGCATGTCTTTGGTGTAATACAGATCGTCCTGGCTTTCGCCGTGATACTCGAAGACGCGCGTCTCGACGATCGCATCGACCGGGCAGGCCTCTTCGCAGAAACCACAGTAGATGCACTTGTTGAAGTCGATGTCATAGCGCGTCGTCCGCCGCGAGGTCTGACCGTCGGCATCGACACGCTCGCCCGACTCAATGGTGATCGCCATGGCCGGACAGACGGCTTCGCACAGTTTGCAAGCAATGCAGCGCTCCTCGCCGTTGGGGTAACGGCGCAGCGCATGCAGTCCGCGGAAGCGAAAACCTTGCGGCGTCCGCTCTTCCGGATACTGCACGGTAATTTTGCGTGCAAAAAGATGACGGCCAGTGACCGACAACCCCTTGAGCAATTCCTTCAGGAAGAGGCTACCAAAAATTTCCTTCATCGAACCCATGCCTAGCCTCTCACTTCCAGATATTCCAAGGCGACATCATCCAGCAGCCCACCACCGTCAGCCAGACGAGACAGACCGGGATGAACACCTTCCAGCCCAGACGCATGACCTGATCGTAGCGGTAACGCGGGAACGTCGCCCGCGACCAAAAGAACAGAACAAGCAGCGCCAGAATCTTGGCGAACAGCCACAGAATGCTGTCGGGCAGGAAACCCACCGGCGACAGCCAGCCACCGAGGAACAACAATGCCACCAACGTGGCCCCCAGCAGCATCGCCGAGTATTCGGCCAACTGGAAAACGGCAAACGACATCCCGGAGTATTCAACGTGATAGCCGATGATCTCGGATTCGCCTTCTGCGAGGTCGAACGGCGCCCGGTTACATTCGGCGAAAATCGACACCACATAGACCACGAACATCGGCAACAGTGGCAGCCAGTTCCACGAGAGAAACTTCAGCCCCATGCCCGCGAACAGTCCCTGATTTTGGCCCTGAACGATGTCGATGAGGTTCAGGCTGCTCGAAATCATCATCACAACGACCAGCGACATCCCCATCGCGACTTCGTAGGAAATCATCTGCGCCGCCGAACGCATCGCACCGAGAAACGCGTACTTCGAATTGGACGCCCAACCCGCCAAAATAATGCCGTACACGCTGATCGAGGTGACCGCCATGACAAAGAGCAAACCGGCATTAACGTTGGCGACCACCAAAAAATCGTTGAACGGAATCACCGCCCAGGCAATAAGCGCCGGCGCGAAGGCAAAGACCGGTGCCAACAGGTAAACGACCTTGTCGGCCTTTTCCGGGATCACGATTTCCTTGAGCATCACCTTGAGGCCATCAGCCAGCGGCTGGATCAACCCCCACGGCCCCACCCGGTTCGGACCGATGCGCACCTGCATCCAGCCGATCACCTTGCGTTCGGCATAGGTCGTATAGGCGACCACCAGCAACAGCGGTCCAATCACCAGCATGACCTTGACGACCGCCCAGACGACCGTCAGCAGGTTCTGCCACATCACCTGGCCAAAGAAACCCGCGCCCAGCTGCATCCCCTGATCGAGATAAGGCAGCAGGAAAGCCGGCAACAGTTGCTGCAGCGTCTCCACCATCATGCACGCTCCACGGTAATCGTTCCGAACATATCGCCCAGCGCTGCTGTTGCCCCGTGAGCAGCAGCCACGCGGACGCAACCATCCGGAACGGTTTCATCGACAGCGACCGGCAGCAGCGCATCGCCCTGCCCTTGCCGCACGCGCACGGTTGCGCCGGACGTGACACCAACCTGTGCCAGCGTCACCGCACTCATGCGAGCCTGCGGCGGCGCCGCGTCGTGTGTCTGTTGCAGGGATTTCGCGCGACGAGCCAGCGGATCGGCAAAATGAATCGGCACTTCGGCGATGCGCTGCAGGCCGCGCTCCGCCACCGACAAGTTCAGCGTAAAGGCGCCGAGACCGTTGTCGAGGCCAGCAACGAAACGCGTTCCGGCGGGAAGAATCTCGTCGCGCACCTGCTCACTCGATTCGTAACCGAAACCATCAAGCCCCAGCAGGTTGCCGAGCACGCGCAGCACCTTCCAGCCCGGGCGCGTTTCACCGAGCGGACGGCACACACCGT
>CAYUYI010000256.1:0-3911 GCA_964448995.1 uncultured Propionivibrio sp.
GATCTCGCCCAGAAAATGCCAGGAACCGTGTCGCGAAAGCGTCAGGGTGTGTTTGCCGCGCCAACCGACGCCGGACTGTAGGGCGAACTCGGTTTCCATGACCGGGGCTGAATCGGAAAAAACTCGGTAAGAATAAATCTTCCCGATTTCTTCCTGTTCGTGCTGATTTAACCTCGATTGAATGTGCGTCGCCAGTTGTTGCAAGCGCTGCCGAACGGTCTTGTGGTAATCCCGGCCTAGCGCGTAGCGTGAGATGCAGGCCAGGTGTGCGGAGGAGGAAGGGGCTTCAGAAAATTGCGGCCAGTACGGCAAGCGAACCGAGATGACGGTAAGCGTTCCGGGACAAAGTGTCTGCGGATTGCCGCGCAAGTCGGCATGTTTGGCCATATAATCCATCCCGCCGTGATGGCCGGACTCGAGCCAATCGTGAAGCCGTGCTTGTACTGTCGGAGAGATTTTTGCGTTGGAGATGCCGACGCCGGAAAATCCCAGCGCGAGTGCTTGGCGCTTGATGTCCCTTGCCAGTTCGGCAAAATCAAAACTGTCGCCCATTTGAGCCGATAGGCCTTCCGTGGCGCTTTGGGAGTTATTTTTTTGCATAGTCCGCATCTTAGCCCGGATATGCCATCCGATCGTGCTGGCGCCGTGCTGGCGCTCTCCTTGCCCGACGAGGATGCCACCATTGCGCTTGGCCGCCAACTGGCGCCGTTGCTGACACCCGGCATGGTCGTTTGGCTGGACGGGGATTTGGGCGCCGGAAAAACGACGTTAGTTCGGGCGCTGCTTCGTGGTTCAGGGCATACCGGTCCGGTGAAAAGCCCGACCTATACGCTGGTTGAAGTTTACGTGGTTTCGAGCTTATACTGGTATCACTTTGATTTTTATCGTTTCAATGAGCCAGAAGAGTTCGATGATGCCGGTTTGGCCGAGTATTTCCGTGATGATGCCGTTTGTTTGGTCGAATGGCCAGCCAAAGCGGAAGGTTACGTCCCTGCGCCAGACCTCGTCCTGGCCTTTCGTTTTGCCGACGGTGCCGGTACCGGGCGTCTGCTCGAAATTCATGCCTGCAGCGAGGTTGGGCGGCAATGTCTGAGCGCGCTCCGATCGCGCTGGCTAAACGCCGCCAGTTGATTCGGTTTACCGGAGCAACCCTGCTCTTGTCGGTGACGCCGCTGGGGCGGGCGGCGCTGGCGCGCGCCAGTGGCATCTTGGCCGTACGCGTCTGGCCGGCCGCTGATTACACACGAGTGGCGATTGAGCACAGCGAACCGTTGAAGTTTTCGCATTTCACGATCAAGAATCCGGACCGACTGGTTGTCGATCTCGAAGGTGTCGAGCTCAACGGCGTGCTGGAAGGGATGGCCGGCAAGATCGCGGCTGACGATCCGAACATCAAATTGCTGCGGGCCGGGCGTTTCAAGCCCGGTGTTGTGCGCCTGGTGATGGAGCTGAAGAATGAGGTTCGGCCGCAGGTCTTCGTGTTGCCGCCCGTTGGTGAATACGGCTATCGATTGGTGCTGGACGTCTATCCGCTGGAGCCGCCCGATCCGTTGCTGCAATTTATTCAGAAAAACGAGTCGATGTTTGGGAGTTCTGTCGAGACTGCCGAAAAAAAGCCCGAGACTGTCAACGAGATCAAGGCAGAGCGGCCGCGCCAGGGTAAACCGATCGTCGATCGGCTGGTCACGATCACGCTCGATCCGGGGCATGGCGGCGAAGATCCTGGCGCGGTCGGGCGTGGCGGCAGTTACGAGAAGCACGTCACGCTGGCGGTGGCCAAACGGTTGAAAGCCAAGATTGATGCCGAACCGAATATGCGCGCGGTGCTGACGCGCGAGACGGATTTCTTTGTGCCGTTGCACATGCGTGTGCAGAAAGCGCGGCGCATTCAATCTGACCTCTTCGTCTCGATCCATGCTGACGCGTTTACACGACCGGATGCTAACGGCTCATCGGTGTTCACCTTGTCCGAAAGCGGCGCATCGAGTTCTGCGGCCCGTTATCTGGCGCAGAAGGAAAATTCTGCCGATCTTATCGGCGGCGTCAATATCGGCGTCAAGGATCCGATGCTGGCGCGCACGTTGCTTGATTTGTCGCAGACGGCAACGATCAGCGACAGCCTGAAATTGGGCCGTGCCGTGTTGAACGAGATCGGCGGCATCAACCGTCTGCACAAGGAAAGCGTCGAGCAGGCCGGTTTTGCCGTCCTCAAGGCGCCGGACATTCCCTCAATCCTGATCGAGACGGCCTTCATTTCCAACCCCGAGGAAGAGCGTAAACTGAATGACGATGGCTATCAGGACAAGATGGCCGAGGCAATCATCAACGGGATTCGGAAATATTTCGCCAAGAACCCGCCGCTGGCGAAGTCCAGATTGGCACGACTGGATTCGGAGTCAATCAATCGTTGACGGGTTCTGCGGCTTCTTGTCGATGAGTGCGAGGCTTGCATCGTTTGCGAGTGCTGATATAATGCGCCGCTCGCAGTTGCATGGTTCCATGCGTCGCCGCTGTAGCTCAGTCGGTAGAGCAGCGCATTCGTAATGAAGCTGACTACCGACAAAATTCTAAAACAAAATCAAATCGTTAAACGCGCCCATGAGCGCGTTTTTTGTTGCCCGGCACACTCGTGGCACAATTGCTCCAACGCACTGAGAAGAACCAGGATAATTGACTGCGTCATTATCCTTGCTTCCCCGCTGGCGTAAGGAGGGATTATGGCAACGATTCGCGAACGTATCGACTCTACGGGCAAGAAGACCTACCACGTCCAAATTCGGCTCCGCGGCTTTCCGCCGCAGACGCAATCCTTCAGCAGCAAAACCATCGCCAAACAATGGGCATCGCAGGTTGAAACTGAACTGCGAGAGGGGCGTTATCTCTCCCGTGCCCAAGCGCTGCGCCATACTGTCAAGGAGATGCTTGAGGAGTACCGAAAGCGGGTGCTCATCCCGCTTAAGCCTCAAGAATTGAAAGTCCAAGGACCACAACTCGATTGGTGGATCGACAAAATCGGTGCTTACGGTCTTGCCGACATCACCCCGGCAGCCATCGCCAAATATCGGGATGAACTTCTGCAAACACCGATTGGCAAAAAGAATCTTCGCCAGCGCTCACCGGCAACGGTCGTCCGCTACATGGCCCTACTATCGCACGCCTTCAATATCGCAGTTAAAGAGTGGCAATGGCTGCCCGAGTCGCCGATGCCCAAGGTGGCTAAACCCAAAATTAACAATGGCCGACTGCGCTACCTGACCGAAGATGAGCAAAAGCGTTTGATCGCCACTACAAAGCAATCCGCAAACCACTACCTCTACACGATTGTCAGCATCGCACTATCCACGGGTATGCGCCTCGGCGAAATCATGAACCTGCGCTGGCGTAACCTGCTACTTGAGGACAACGAGGAATTTGGATTAATCCTGCTCGAAACGACGAAGAACGGCGAGCCACGCGGCGTGCCTATCGTGCAAAGCGCCCATGACGCGATCAAGGTGCTTAAGGCAGAACATGTCCGCCAGCACAAAGGGCGTGTCAAGCAGGATGCGCTACTGTTTCCGAGCGAGGACGACCCCAAGAAACCGGTTGAGATTCGAAAAGCTTGGACGACTGCACTCAAGCGGGCCGAGATCTCCAACTTCCGTTTTCACGACTTGCGCCACACCACCGCCAGCTACCTTGCCATGGAGGGCGCAACCGCACCACAGATCGCAGAGATTCTTGGGCACAAGACCTTACAGATGGTGAAACGGTACTCCCACTTCAACAAAGCCCATATCGCCGACGTACTCACACGAATGACGACCTCGCGGATTCAATCCGGTAAGCCACAAGGACAACCTGAGAGCAAAGGCGATAATCCGGGACAGGAAGAGTAATACCTGACGGGTTGATTTGGGGCGAAAAAGTGT
>CAYUYI010000257.1:0-3909 GCA_964448995.1 uncultured Propionivibrio sp.
TCGTCAACGTTGAGGTTCTTGAGCAGGCGCTTGATCGCCGAGAGCTGGTCGGCCGAATCGAGAATCTGGAAGGTCGCCGGCAACGCTGCCTCGCGGTGGTGCGCGCGCAGCAGGCGGTTGCACAGGCCGTGGAAGGTGCCGATCCACATGCCGCGGGTGTTGATCGGCAGCAGCCCCGAGAGCCGCGCCAGCATTTCCTTGGCCGCCTTGTTGGTGAAGGTCACCGCCAGCACGCCGTGCGGGCCGACTTGCCCGGTCGAGATCAGCCAGGCGATGCGCGTCGTCAGCACGCGCGTCTTGCCGCTGCCGGCACCGGCGAGGATCAGCGCGTGTTGCGGCGGGAGGGTGACGGCGGCGAGTTGTTCGGGATTGAGGTTGGCAAGCAGATCGGACATCGGGGCGCTTCTCGGAAAGTCAGCCCGGATTATACCGGGCGACCTATCCGGCTACACGAAAGCGGCGTTTAGTCGGGAAGCAACCAAAAACATGCCGTGAAACGCGCATGGATAAACGATCTCCGGACACCCCTTTGGCGATGCCCATATTCATTGGCTTGCAGGGCGGAAGGTATCAGGCGTAGGTATCGACGCGATTGCCCAGATGCGGGGGATTGTTGACCGGCACGGGCGGCGGCAAGGCCTGCAGCAGTTGCAACGCGCCGGCCGCCTCGATGTCCATGGCTTTTCTCAATACGGCAATTTGCACTGCGTCGCCGGTGCGTGCCTGCGACAACTCGGTAGCCAAAGATGCGATTGCGCTCGTGTCCATGCGTTCTTTCCTCTCGAAACACCCTTAACGGCGCGCGATCGGAAAAACTTTAACCACGGGAGCGAACCTCGTGCAGGCGCAGCGACCCGCCCGGCGCCGCCTATTTTTCCGCCGGCGGTTTGGCCTGATCGGACGGGCCGGCCGTGGGCAAATGCCAGCCACGACGGATCGCCAGCAGACGCAGCACCAGACACACGAACGCGCCGACCAGCGCCACCGGCACCGAAGGCAGCCCGGCCGCATGCCCGAGCACAACCACCACCGCACCGGCCAGCGCGGCCAAGGCGTAGATTTCCTTGCGTAACACCATCGGCACGTTGGCCAGCAGCACATCGGCGACGATGCCGCCGCCAATGCCGGTGAGCATGCCGAGCAGGGCGGCAATCACCGGGTTGAGCCCGAAGGCCAGCGCTTTCTGCGCACCGGCCACGGCAAACAGCGCCAACCCGACGCTGTCGAAGAGTTGCACGGAATGGCGGAAACGCTCGACGTCGCCGAAGCGGAAGAAGGCGATCAGCCCGGCCACCAGCGAAACGGCGAGGTAGCGCAGGTCGCTGAGCGCAGCCGGTGGCGCCACGCCGATCAGCAAGTCACGGAGGATGCCGCCGGAACAGGCGGCGACGAAGGAGAGCACGAGCACGCCAAACAGGTCGAGATGGCGCTTGCTGCCGGCAACCGCGCCGCTCAACGCGAAGGCGAAGGTTCCCGCGAGATCAAGCGCCAGCACCAGCGTCTTGATCGTTTCTTCAATCTCGGACAGCGAGGGAACGACCATGAGTCAGGGCATGTACTGGCCGCCGTTGACCTCGATCGTCTGCCCGGTGATGTAGCCCGCGCAGGCGTGCGAGGCGAGGAACAGGAAGGCCGGCGCGCATTCCTCGGCCCGGCCGAAGCGCCCCATCGGAATGCCGGTCGAGATCCGGGCTTTGACTTCGGCGCTCTTGTCGGCGTGGAAGGCGGTATCGAACGTGCCGGGGGAAACAGTGTTGAAGCGGATGCCGTCGGCCGTGTGGTAGCTCACCCAGTTTTTCTGCACGTTGTGCAGCCAGGCCTTGGCCCCACCGTAGAGCGAGGCGCCGGGGCCACCGCCCAGATGCGCCGCCACGGAACCGACCAGAATGACGGCGCTGGTTTCGCCACTGGCTTGCGCAGCGGCTTTGAGGTGCGGTAGCGCAAAGCGTGTCAGCATTTGCGCCGAACGCACATTGAGGTTGATCACGTCGGCGAAGAAGGCGTCGTCGATTTCCGCCACTGGCTTGCGTGCGACAAGCCCGCCCGCGTTGTTGATCAGCACATCGATGCCGCCGAAGCGGGCCAGGAAGTCGGCGAGCAATTTTTCGCACTGCGCGGTTTGCGACAGGTCGGCTGGAAAAAACGCCGCATCGCCGCCCCCCGATTTCATCTCTGCCAGCACCGCGTCGAATCCCGCGGGTTCTTTGCGCGCATTCAACCCGACACACGCGCCCTGGCGTGCGAAGGCTTGCGCGGCGGCCAGGCCGATGCCGGCGCTCGAGCCGGTAATCAAAACACGCTTGCCACGTAAATCGTCAAACATTTCCCTCTCCTCAATCCAGTCCCCGGTCGCCGCAGTTTTCCTGCGGCGACCGACATCTTCGTTCAATAACGGGTCACTTTCGGCGCCGCCAGTTCCAGCTTGCCGGCCAACTTGATCGCCAGCGCCTCGGCTTCCGCCTTCGACGGCAACTGCGTCACACGTAGCGTATAGCGATAGCCGCCTTCCACCGCATGCGGCCTGATGCGCACCGAATAGCCGGCGGCACGCGCACGGTCGTAGAGCGCCAGCGCTTCGGCCTCGCTGTCGACAGTCGCGAGGTCAACTTTCCATTTCCCGCCGCGGCGCGCATAGCCGCTCCCTGACTGCACCTCGGTCTGTGCCGCCCAGGTGGCCAGTTGGTCCGGCGCGACCTTGTCGACCGGTTTGGGTGCCCCGCCTTTGGGAACCACGTAGAAGCTGAGCGGCTCGCTGAGCTCGCGGGCTTCGTCGAGCGGATGGAAAATCGAGATGCGGCCTTCGAGCAGGCAAACCAGATCGCGCTCGGCATCCGAACTCCCCCATAGATCGGTGCCGCGAATACCGGCGGTAATCGTCGCGATACGCACATTGACGGCACGGTGGTGCTTCGTTTTGGAGAAAATCCCGGTCGTGAATCGGAACGCCCCTTGGGCGACATCGAGCGCGGCGGTGAACACCCGTTTCTCGCGCTGCCCGAGCGCGTTGAGGTCGAGTTGAGCGTTTTCGCCCAGTTTCACCGCACTGCCTTCAGCCAACTGGATGACCGCCCTCGCCTCGCCGCCGGTGATGACCCGGTCGCGGTTCTGCAAGATCTTTCCCGGCGCCAACGGCTGGCGCACCCCGTTGCGCTCGAGCCAGGCCGGCATCTGCACCTGATCGACGACGGCGTAAGCAGCCGCCTCCGCTGCCATGGAGACCGCAGACGCCAACAAGCACGCCGCAAGCAGACAACGCCGGAAAAGCTTCTTCATGGGAACAGCCCTTTCGCAGGAAAACCTTCGAGATTCTAACAGCCGGACCGAGCACGCAGGCAATCGAGCGCGACCTGCCCCAGGGTTACAAATGTATTTTTACGAATACAAATTGACCACAACAACAATCGGCAGTACGATTTCCGTTCCAACAAATCGATCAACAGGAAAAACAACCATGAGTAAAGCACAGGTTAAACAGGGGGTCATCGCCGGCGACGATCTGCAAGCGCTTTTCGCGTACGCCAAGGCCAACAAATTCGCACTGCCCGCCGTCAACGTCGTCAACACCAGCACGGTCAACGTCATCATGGAAACCGCCGCCGAGATCAAGTCGCCGGCCATCATCCAGTTCTCCAACGGCGGCGCCCAGTTCTACGCCGGCAAGGCACTCAACAATGACGGCCAGCGTGCCGCAATCGCCGGTGCAGTTTCCGCCGCCCACCACATTCACGCGCTGGCCGAAATGTACGGCGCGACCATCGTCCTGCACACCGACCACGCCGCCAAGAAGCTGCTGCCCTGGATCGACGGCCTGCTCGACGCCGGCGAAGCCTTCTACAAGGCCAACGGCAAGCCGCTGTTCAGCTCGCACATGCTCGATCTGTCGGAAGAGCCGCTGGAAGAGAACATCGA
>CAYUYI010000258.1:0-3907 GCA_964448995.1 uncultured Propionivibrio sp.
AGCGCTTCGAACGCTTCAATGGCTAGCGGGCGTCCGAACAGGTAGCCCTGATAGGTGGTGCAACCCACGCTGGCAAGGAATTGTTGCTGAGCTTCCGTTTCCACGCCTTCGGCAATAACGTTGAGGCCAAGATTCCGGGCCAGTGCGACGATGGTCCTGGCAATGACTGCGTCATCGGGGTCGTTCATGACGTCGCGGATGAATGAGCGGTCGATCTTTAACTGGGCGAGCGGCAACTGTTTCAGATAGGCGAGCGACGAGTAGCCTGTGCCGAAGTCATCGAGTGAAAAACAGACGCCATGTGTTTGCAGTGTCGTCATGATCACGATCAAGGCGTCGACATTTTCGGCAAGCAGGCTCTCGGTCAGTTCCAGCTTCAGTTTTGCCGGGTTTGCCCCAGTGCGTGCCAGCACGGAAACGACCTGGTCGACGAAGTCTGGATGTTGTAACTGGCGGGCGCTGACATTGACTGCAATCGACAGGTGGCTGCGATCGGGATGTGATGACCAGCGATTCAACTGTTGGCACGCTGTTTCGAGTACCCACAGTCCGATCGGGATGATGTCTCCGGTTTCCTCGGCCAGCGGAATGAAGTCGAGCGGAGACACCATGCCGCGTGCCGGATGTTGCCAGCGGATCAGTGCTTCGGCGCCGACGACCTGGCCGATCTCCGTGACCTGCGGCTGATAATGCAGCAGGAATTGCCCGTTCTGCTGGGCGAGGACGATGTCTCTTTCGAGTGCGGCTCGCACCATGACGATTTCCTGCATGGTCGGATCGAAGAAACGGAAGGTGTTGCGGCCATCGCTCTTGGCGTTGTGCAAGGCCAGATCCACCTGCATCAGCAGCGTTTCGACGGAGATGTCCTGTTCGCCGAATATCGTCCCACCAATGCTTGTCGTGCAGCGATATGCGCTGTCGTTCAGGTGATAAGGTTCGCCCAGTTTGCTCAGAATCTTGGCGCAGACCACTTCAGTATGTGTGGCGGCATGTTCCAGGGTGTTACCGAGGTCTTCGAGAACGACCGCAAATTCATCACCACCGACCCGGGCGACCGTGTCGTGTTGGCGCACGGTATCGAGTAGCCGCTGGCTGGCCTGGAGCAACAGTTGGTCGCCTTGCTGGTAGCCCTGCGTATCGTTCAGGGTTTTGAAATTGTCGAAGTCGACCATGATCAGTGCGCCGAACGACCGATTGCGCCGGTTCATGGAGATCGCCTGTTTGAGACGATCAAGCAGCAGGTTGCGATTGGGAAGTCGGGTGAGCGAGTCGAGCAACGCGAGTTCCTGGATTTTGCGAGCAGAATTCCGATTTTCGGAGAGATCGGTGTAGAACAGGATCAAGTGGGAAACATCTCCCTGTTCTCCTTGAACCGAAGAAATGGAAATGGCCTGGGGGTATTCATCGCCGTTTCGTCGCCGCCCGATCATTTCACCCTGCCACTGTCCCGTGTCTCTCAGGGATGACCGTATCTCGTCATTAAATGTTTCGGCATGGTGCGCGGGGTCGAGGACGTCGGGTTTGGCGCCGAGAATCTCGTCTTCGCGATAGCCGCTCATCTTGGAGAACGCGAGATTGGTTTTGAGGACCTCGCCGCGGGGGGTGGTGATGAGCATCGGTTGCTGCGACTCGAAAGCCTTGGCAGAAATGCGTAAATCGGCTCGCTGCTGTGACAGTTCTTCGTTGCGGCGGATCAGGAGGGCAGTGAGGTCATTGAGAATGCGGACCAAACTGCTGATGTCATCTTCTTTTCGTTTCGGGATCGGGTGCTGTGTCAGCGTGGTAAAAAGGGTCTCGGCACGGGCGCGCAGGACGCGCAGTGGCTTCAGCGCCCTGTGGATGAGAAGCATCATCGTGATGATGGCCAGTCCCATGGTGGCCAGCGTAATGAGCATCGATGTGCGATTCCTCCGGTCGATCAGTTTTTGTGCCGAAGAACTGTCGATCTCTGCCATCAGGATCCACCCGTCATCGACAATCTGCAGCGGAAAATAGACCTGGGTGGTCTGCTGGTCAGCTGAAGCGCGATAGACCGGGATTTTCTGCTGAAAGGCTTCGGTGATTGCCGAAAGGTTTGGGGGGGGCGGTGTTTTTCGACTGGAAGCGACAGGAACGCCCAGTCGCGAAATCAGTTCCAGGTCAGCGCCAAATTCCTTGCTTAAGGACTCGATCATCGGTGTGTCGATGCGTAACCCGGCGGTGACTGTGCCGACGATTCTGTCGTTCGCGCGGAGTGGCACGGTATGCAGGATCAATGCACCTTCAAGGATGGGGGCGCTGGTCAGGGTGGATGTTCCGGAGAGCGCCTCGTCGATGCCCCAGCGTGTTGACCGGTCCCCTTTGTGTTGCGGAGCGTGCGCACGGTGAATGACGACCCCCTTCGAATCCGTGGCTTCAAGTTCGGCCAGTCCGAACTGTTCGAAGGCTTCGTCCAGTCGCGCCATGACTGAGGGGGCGTGCACTTCCATCTGGTCGGCGGCGGACAGCGCATTCTGGATCGATCGGGATGCGGCGCGCACCCATTCTTCTTCGCGATGAATGCGGGGTTCGATCAGCGTGGCAATGGTGGTGACCTTGTCACGTTCGCGTTGGCGTAAAGAGGTTTCGCGAAAATCGCGAGCCAGATAGTAATTGATGGCCTGCAACAGGCAGGCCAGCGTGACGAAGGAAACAGCCAGGCTGCCCACCAGGCCGAGGCGGATTTTCATTGGTTTCGCCCCGTCGAGTTCGGCCTGTGCATGGGCGCTATTTTCGTTCGCTGACGGGAAACACGCCGTTGTCGCGCAGAATGCGAAGACCCTCGGCGGATTGGACGAATTGAAGGAATGCCTGCCCGGCGTCGCTCAGCAATGATCTTTTATAGATCAACCCCAGCTCAGTCCAGAACGGATAGCGACCGGTGGCGACATTTTCTGCTGACGGTGTCTTCGTTTCAAAATCGAGGACGACCAATCGCGTTTTTGCGTCGAGAAGGCCAGAGCGATTGAGAAAACCGAAGCTGTAAGGGTAACGGTCGAGCAGTTCGAGCAAGTGATGGTCGAAATGCACGACCTTGACATCGGCGCCATAAACAAGATGTTCAAAATCTGGAAGTTCGCGCCGTAACCCCAGCAGCGAGGCGTCGCTGGCTTCCCGACCAATGGCGCGTATCGTGCCGGCTTCGCCGCCGAGATCCCGCCAGTTGAGAAGTCGGCCTTCGAGAACGCCGAAGGCTTGCTCGCGGGTAATCGTGGTGGCAGTGACCTTCGCACCCCCAACGAAAACGATGGGGTCGCGACCCAACGAGAGATATTCCAGACCCTTGTTTCGCTCCTCTGTCGTGAGTGTCCGGCCCACCCGCCCCACGCTGGCAATGCCGCCTGTGACATCGCGAATCGCGCCGGCGGTGCCGGTTGATATGGGTACAAGCACCAGATGTTCGCTCTGGCGACTGTTGAATGCCTGAGCCAGCACCGTCAGGATATGATAGGGGTTACCGCTGCCCGGAATCGTCAATGTCTCGGCCATGGCGCGAGGGCAACAGGCGAGAATCAGCAGGCACGAAATAATGCCAAACAGACGCGAACAAGCCTGTGGCAGGGGATTGAACTCGCCACCGGAAAAGATGCCGATCAGTTGTTTGTCGTAACCAGGCAAACCGTCTCTCCCAAGACAGAGGAATTCTCTTTTTGAACGGCCATATGTATTTTTTTCTGGAAAAAATTTCCGGCAAGTGTAACGAATTTGGACGTGTCGTCAAACACATCGGTTGATTTTTATTCAGAATGTCTTGGTATGTTGGTGATGTGTGGTGTTGATGATGACGCTCGCCTGTAACGCCGGCGCGATGCGGTTTGACCGAAAGAGGGCCTCGCAGGATACTAAGCACGTTTATTTCAGCCAGGAGTGATCCATGGCATTCGAACGG
>CAYUYI010000259.1:0-3896 GCA_964448995.1 uncultured Propionivibrio sp.
GCGATGGGTGTCGAGCGTCTCGTGACCTTGATTCGCGAGTCGGGCGGTGATCCGGAGCCTGAGAGTGTCGACGTCTATCTCGTGTATCAGGGTGATGCGGCGTCGCGTCTGGCGCCGCGTGTTGCCGAAGGTTTGCGCGATCAAGGCATCGACGTGCTGTTCAATTGCGGTGGCGGCAGTTTTAAATCGCAAATGAAGAAGGCTGACGCATCGGGTGCGACCTTCGCCGTGATCATTGGTGACGACGAGGCGGACGCTGGCGAGGTAACGCTCAAACCCTTGCGCGCCACCGGCGAAGAACCGAATGAGCAGAGGCGCGTGAGCGTCGACCGGCTTGGCGAGGAAATTATGAATGCATTTTTCGATGGAGATGAAAGCTGATGGCTGCTTACGATCTTGAAGAACAGGAACAGCTTGCCGAACTCAAGGCTTGGTGGAAACAGTACGGCAACCTGCTGATCAATATATTGACGGCCGGTGCGTTGGTGGTTCTTGCCTGGCAGGGATGGAACTGGTATCAGCGCAATCAGTCCGGGCAGGCTTCGGCGATCTATCATGTTTTGCAGAAAGCGGTTCAGGAAAAAGATACGTCGCGCATAAAAGCGGCAAGCGGCGAATTGATTGAGAAATTCGGGCGGACCAACTATGCATCCCTCGGCGCGCTGATGGCAGCTAAGGCGATGATCGACACAGGCGATGCGAAGACGGCCAAAGTGCAATTGCAGTGGGCCGCGGATAAGGCTAAGGACGAAGTTCGCGATCTGGCGCGTTTGCGTCTGGCTACTCTTCTACTTGATGAAAAAGCTTACGACGACGCGCTTAAGCAACTTGACGGCAGTGTGACGGCGGCGTTCGAACCCCGCTTTATCGATAGTCGCGGTGATGTTTTCAGTGCTCAGGGTAAGAAAGATGAAGCTGTTAAAGCCTATCAGGCGGCGCTGGCCAAACTAAGCGAAGTCGACAAGAGTGGTAAAGGAATCAACGCCCAGAGTTGGCAACTACAGTCGAACGCGGTGTATCGCGAGATCATCCAACAAAAGCTCGACGCACTCGGTGGAAGCAAGTAATGAGAAGATTCATCTCCGTTTTGGCCGTTGTGGCGCTGCTAGCAGGCTGTTCAACGTTGGATGCCTTAAATCCGTTTTCGAGCAACGGTCCAAAAATGGCGGAGTTACAACCGATCAAGGCGACGGCAGCGGGCCGTGTCTTGTGGCGTCAAAGTGTAGGTAAGGCCGGTCTCTATTCGTTTGTACCAGCGATTGTCGGTTCCTCAGTTTATGCTGCGGGCAACAGCGGCACGGTCATGCGGATCGACGATGGCGCGGTTGCCTGGAAGATTGACGCCGGACAGCCGCTTTCGGGAGGGGTCGGCACGGACGGTCGTCTGGTTGTCGTGGGGACACCGAAGGGTGAGGTGCTGGCCTTTGCAGCGGCGGATGGCAAACCGCTATGGAAAGCGCGGGCGACGAGCGAGATTCTTTCTCCGCCGGTCATCGGTGACGGCTTGGTCATCGTGCGCAGCGCTGATAACCGATTGGCGGCTTACGATGCGGAAGATGGCCGACGCAAATGGATTTATCAACGACCGGTACCTGCGCTTTCGTTGCGGGTGACGTCCGCGCCGGTCATCGATGGCAAGTATGTGTTTGCCGGTTATCCGGGAGGCAAACTGATCGCAGTGAGCTTGGCCAATGGGGCGGCCGTCTGGGAGGGGGCTGTGGCCTTACCCAAAGGGGCGACCGAACTTGACCGGGTTGCCGATATCACCAGTCAACCGATTATTTCGGGACGCTTGATCTGTGCGGTCGCTTATCAAGGGCGCGTTGCCTGTTTTGAACTCGGTAACGGAGCGCAAGCCTGGGCGCGAGATATGTCGAGTGCTGCCGGATTGAGTATCGACGGTCGTTCTCTCTACGTCACTGATGACAAAGGTGCGGTCCACGCACTTGATCTGGCGAGCGGCGCGAGTTTGTGGAAGCAGGACAAGTTGTTTTTGCGCAAGGTGTCGGCGCCGGTTGCCCGACGCGGATTCGTTGTCGTTGCCGATGTACAGGGGGTGGTTCATTTCCTGGGGCGTGACGACGGTGCGTTTGTTGCGCGGCTGACAACCGATGGCAGTCCCGTGGTTGCGCCGCCGCAGCTGCAGGGCTCATCAATCGTTGTTCAGACCAGTAACGGCGGCGTTTTTGCAATCGAGGCCGAATGAAACCGACGATCGTTCTGGTGGGACGTCCGAACGTGGGGAAATCCACGCTCTTCAATCGCCTGACGCGGACGCGCGACGCGCTTGTTGCAGACATGCCGGGACTGACTCGTGACCGGCATTACGGCCACGGGAAGCTCGGCAGCAAGCCCTTTCTTGTCGTCGATACCGGCGGTTTCGAGCCGCTGGCCAAAGAAGGCATCATGCACGAAATGGCGCGGCAAACCGAGCAGGCTATCGCCGAGGCGGACGCTGTCGTCTTTCTCGTTGATGGTCGTGTCGGGGTGACGGCGCTTGACAAGGAAATCGCCAACAAGCTACGCAAGAACAATCGCCCGGTATTCGTCGCCGTTAACAAGGCCGAGGGAATGAATTGGGGCGTCGTGATCGCGGATTTTCACGAGCTTGGGTTGGGGGCACCGGCCGCCATTTCTGCGACACATGGCGATGGTGTGCGCAGTCTGCTGGATATGGTGTTAGAGGACTACCCCGAACCGAGCGAGAGCGAAGAGGAAAATTCATCGCTTAAGGTGGCGATTGTCGGTCGTCCCAATGTGGGAAAAAGTACGATGATCAACGCTTTGCTCGGCGAGGAGCGCGTGATCGCTTTTGACCAGGCCGGGACGACGCGCGATGCGATCTATGTTGATTTCGAGCGCGAAGGCAGGCATTACACACTGATCGATACGGCTGGTTTGCGGCGTAAGGGCAAGGTTTTCGAAACTATCGAAAAATTTTCAGTGATCAAGACGCTGCAGTCGATCGAAGATGCCAACGTGGTGGTTATGGTGCTTGATGCGCGGCAAGATATTTCGGATCAGGACGCGCATATTGCCGGTTTTGTTGTTGAATCCGGGCGGGCACTGGTGGTTGCGGTCAACAAGTGGGACGGTCTTGATGCCTATGCGCGCGATCAGATCAAAGGCGCGCTGGAGGCCAAACTCAAGTTTCTCGACTTCGCCAATTTCCATTATGTTTCTGCACTGAAGGGACAGGGGCTGAATACGGTTTTTCGCTCGGTCGATGGCGCCTACAAGGCCGCAACAGCCGATCTGTCAACGCCGCGCCTGACACGAACGTTGATCGATGCCGTCGCGCGTCAGGCACCGCCACGCACCGGCATTTTTCGGCCGAAACTGCGCTATGCCCATCAAGGTGGGCGGAATCCGCCGGTGATCGTTATTCACGGCAATGCGCTTGACAAGATTCCCGATTCTTACACTCGCTATCTGGAGCATGTGTTTCGTGAGGTGTTCAAGCTCAAGGGGACCCCGTTACGCATCCAGTACAATATTTCCGAAAACCCGTTCGCCGAGCGTAAGCCGGCCGAGCCGTCCCGGCGTGGTCCGAAACGCGATGGAAAACCCGGCGGAAAATCGTCTTCGGCAACTACTTCAAAATCGCGGATGTCGAAACCAAAAGTTGCGACCGGAGTCAAAGTGGCCAGTAGTAGTGAACTGGGTGTACGTCGGGCTCGCGCTACGAAAGCGAAAAGCTGATTTCTTGTCTGCGGCCTTGGGCTGTCGGCTGGAAATGAGAAGCAAAATCCATTAAGCTAGGCCACCTCAATACCAACAACGACATGGAGTAGAACCATGAGCAATAAAGGGCAACTTTTACAAGACCCGTTTTTGAATGTGCTGCGTCGCGAGCATGTTCCGGTTTCGATCTATCTGGTCAATGGCATCAAGCT
>CAYUYI010000260.1:0-3894 GCA_964448995.1 uncultured Propionivibrio sp.
CCTCGATGGTGCCACCATGCGCCCGCACGACGCCAAGCGCAATGGCCAAACCCAACCCGGTTCCTTGCCCGCGCGTGGTAAAAAATGGCTCGAAGATTCGCGCTTGCGCCTCAGGCGCGATGCCGACGCCCGTGTCGCGAACACCAATGCGAACCTTCGTGCCATTCCGGCTCACATCGAGCCACACCTCGCCGCCCGGCATCCCGCGGCCCTCACAAGCCTGCAGGGCGTTCTCCAGCAGATTGAGCAACGCTCCGCCCAATGCCTTGCGACTCCCGGTAATCATCGAATCGCCGGCCTCGGCAGTCACGCGGAAACGGACGCCTTTTTCGGCACACAACGGCGCCATCGTCTGCGTCACATCCGCAATCAACGATGCCAAGCGAATGACATCGCGCCCGATCTGCTCGCCGCGGGCGAACAGCAACACATCCTGAATCAGCCGTTCGAGACGCTTGAGTTGCTCCGCCGTCTTGCCAGCAAAACGGATGCGCGCCGTCTCAGCCAAGTCCGGCTGCGACAGGTTGGCACTGTAGAGCAATGCAGTCGCCAGCGGCGTACGCAACTGATGCGCCAACGAAGCCGCCATCTCACCCATCGCAGCCAATCGCTGATTCCGCTCGACGCGCGTTTTGAGCTCATGTGCCACCGTAATGTCATGAACCAGCAGCAATCGTCCACCCGCGGAATCCAATGGGCTTTCGGCAATCGCCACACGCCGCTCATCCAGCAGCCACTCGTCCGGCGCATCGGTGGAGCGCAGGCGCTGCCTGGCGACGACCGGCCAATTGCTGCCAACGACCGGCTCGCCGAACATGCTCCGAGCCGCCGGGTTCGCTTCGCTGACCAGCGCATCGCCATCCAGCACCACAACCCCCGCCGGCAGGGCATCAAGCAACAGAGACAGTCGTTCCGACAGCGCCTCCTTCTCTTGATACTGACGGCGCAATTCGCCGTTCGCCACAGCCAGCTCACCAGTTAGCGATTCAACTTTCGCCTGCAATGTCTCATAGGCTTGCGTCAGTTCCTGTGAGACCTGATTGAAGACGTCGAACGCCCGTTGCAACTCCAGTGCCTTCTGGTCGGGCGCCGCAATTTGCATCTCATCGCTCATTCAATGGAAAATCCCGTGCAATTCACAGATACAATAGTAGAATAATTCTCAGCATTTAGCGCTTCCTGCTTGATTAAACGCCGAGTTCACAATCGAGAGTCAAATAATTTTCTTCAGGCATGGCGACACCCGGAACCCAATCGACCACTAACCCGGCAACCGAAAATCTGGCAGAGCGCATCCGCCAGGTCTTGGCTCGCCTGAGCGGTCAGCAAAAAATCGTACTGATGGTCGCCATTGCCGGTGTCATTGCGCTGCTGGTGGCTAGCAGCACCTGGCTCAAGCAGGCGGATTACCGCATTCTGTTCTCGAACATTTCCGAACGCGACGGTGGCTCGATCATCGCCGCCCTCGAACAGATGAACGTGCCCTACCGTTTCAGCGAGAGCGGCAGCGCCATCCTCGTCCCCGGCGGCAAAGTTCACGAGGTGCGCCTGCGTCTGGCGTCGCAGGGACTGCCCAAAGGCGGCGCCGTCGGCTTCGAATTGATGGAAAACCAGAAATTCGGCATCAGCCAGTTCGCCGAACAGGTCAATTACCAGCGCGGTCTCGAAGGCGAACTGGCGCGAACGATCCAATCCATCGCGGCCGTGCAGGGCGCACGCGTCCATCTGGCCATCCCCAAGCCAACGGTCTTCGTACGCGAAGAGATGAAGCCTTCTGCCTCAGTCATGCTCAGTCTCTATCCGGGTCGCACGCTCGAGGCCTCGCAGATTGCAGGCATCCAGAACCTCGTTGCCGCCAGCGTGCCGAGCCTTGCCGCCAGCAGTGTGACGCTGATCGACCAGAGCGGTGCCATGCTGTCCCAGCTCAAGAGCAAGCTCACGGAGGCCGGGCTCGACGCGACACAGATCAAATACGTGCAGGAGCTCGAAGCCAACGCGATCAAGCGCGTTGAAGACATTCTCATGCCGTTGCTGGGCAAAGGGAATGCCCATGTGCAAATCGCGGCCGATGTCGATTTTTCGCAGAGCGAACAGACCGCAGAAACGCATCGCCCGAACACGACCCCGCCGGATATTGCCATCCGCAGCCAGCAGACCAGCGAGTCGGCCAATGGCTCGCCCTCGGCGCAGGGCATCCCCGGCGCCTTGACCAACCAGCCACCGGTCCCCGCCACGGCGCCGCTGACCACTCCGGCGGTACCAGGCCCGGGAGGAACGACGGCGGCCAACCCGCCGATTCCCGGCCAGATCAATGCCGCCGGAATCCAGGCGACCATCAGCAACCTGGGTCAGCCCGTCAGCACCCGCAAGGATTCGACGATCAACTACGAAGTCGACAAGACGATCCGGCACACCAAGCAGTCGATCGGCACCATCAAGCGCCTGTCGGCGGCGGTGGTGATCAACCACCGCAAGGACGCCAAGGGCGTCATGAAGCCGCTCGCCGACGCCGAACTCAAGCAGATCAACGAGCTCGTCAAGGAAGCCATGGGCTTCAACAAGGAGCGCGGCGACACGGTTTCCGTCGCCAATGCCGCCTTCACCCCGGTCGAACGCAGCGAGGCAGGCCTGGCAATCTGGAAAGACCCCGAACTGCTCGCCATGCTCAAGGAACTGTTCAAGTACGCGGCAATCGCCGGCATCCTTGCCTACCTGATCATGAAGGTCATCCGCCCGCTACTGCAAACCATGATGCAGGCGCCGACCCATACGGGGCGGACATTGGGTGGCAACGTCAATATCGTCGACGAGGAAACCGAGCTGTCACCGAACGGCGTCACCGCCTTCGAACAAAAACTCGGCGACGTGCGTGGCATGGCGCAACAGGATCCCAAAGCGGTCGCCAACATCATCAAGAACTGGACAAACATCAATGCCAGCTGACGACGGCATCGAGAAGAGCGCGATCCTGCTCATCGCCCTCGGCGAAGACTACGCCTCGGAGGTACTCAAGCATCTGGGCCCGAAGGAAGTCCAGAAGCTCGGCCATGCCATGGCCGGACTCAAGAGCGTGCCACGCACCCGCGTTGAGGAGGTTTTGGCTGATTTCCAGAAAACGGCGATCGAATCCGCTGCCGTCAATGTCGATACCGACGCCTATGTGCGTGCCGTGCTGACCAAGGCACTTGGCGACGACAAGGCGGCCAACCTGATTTCGCGTATCCTGCAAGGCGGCGACACGAATGGCATCGAGGGCCTCAAATGGATGGACGCACCGACGGTCGCGGACCTGATCCGCAACGAGCACCCCCAGATTATCGCCACCATTCTCGTGCACCTTGAGCACGATCACGCCAGCGACATCCTGAACCATTTCACCGAACGTCTGCGCAACGACGTCATCCTGCGTATCGCCACCCTAGAAGGCATCCAACCCGAAGCGCTGAAGGAACTCAACGATGTGATGCTGCGACTGCTTTCCGGCTCGACCAACATCAAGAAATCGGCGATGGGCGGCATCCGCTCCGTCGCAGAAATTCTCAATTTCATGGGCACGGCCAACGAGACGACCGTCCTCGATTCGATTCGCGAATACGACCCGGATCTCGCCCAGAAGATTCTCGACGAGATGTTCGTCTTCGAGAATCTGCTCGATCTCGACGACCGGGCGGTTCAGTTGCTGTTGCGTGAAATCCAATCCGACTCACTGATCATGGCCATGAAAGGCGCATCGGAACCCTTGCGCGAAAAAATCTTCAAGAACATGTCGCAGCGGGCCGCCGAAATGTTGCGTGAAGACCTGGAATCGCGCGGCCCGGTTCGCATCTCGGAAGTCGAATCCGAGCAGAAGGAAATCCTCAAGATCGTCCGCCGCCTGGCCGACGAAGGCCAGAT
>CAYUYI010000261.1:0-3880 GCA_964448995.1 uncultured Propionivibrio sp.
GGGATGCCGACGATGTTCCAGTCGGTGATGAAGATGAGCCCGAGCTGCCCGGCCATGGCGCCCAGCACCATGCCGAAATTCAGTCCCATCCCGGCCATGATCGGCAACAGCAGTGCAATCACAAGAAAGGTATTGCGGCCGAGCCGGGTCAGGATTTCCTGCCACAGAAAGGTGCCGGGGAGCCCGGCGACCGGGATCGCGAAGGCGATGAGAACGACGAAGAGAATGACGACGGCGTTCTCGATGAGGAAAAGTCGCAGTTTGGAGCTCATTTTGCCACCTTGGTCTTGCGGGTCAGGGCATAAAGAATCATGCCGTTGGAAACGATAATCCGGATCACGTCGGACATATCCACCTTGAGGACCGCGTTGAAGATCGAGGGCGTCATGGTCAGGATGCCCTGATAGAGCGCCGCGCCGATGAATACATGGGTCAGGGTCGCTTTGTTGACGCCGGCGCCGCCGATCAGAATGGCGGCGACGGCCGGGAAGGCCATATAGAGCGGTCCTTCATAGAGCTGGATGAAGCCAAAACTCTGCTGGAAGACGATGATCCCGAGCGCAGCGAGCATGGTGGACATCATCACGCTGACGATGCGCATGCGGTCGATGTTGATGCCGGAGGCGCGCGCGTAGGTCGGGTTGGAACCGACCGCGGTGATTGCCGTGCCGATCTTCAGGTGGAAGAACACCCAGATCAGGAACGAGGCGGCGAGAAATACCAGGATGGCGCCCGTCGGGAACTTGAAACTCTCGCCGATCTGGATGGCGAGAAAATCGTCCAGAATATGGCGCCAGAAGCCCTCGACCGAGATCGTGGTGCGCAAGCCGGTGCCGCCGTAGCCCCAGATCATCGTCGGGTCCTTGAACGGCAGGATCAGCCAGGCGATCGACATGAGCATCACCGAGGAGAAGCCGACGTAGGTGGCGATCATCATTTCCCCACCCTTGACGCGGTTCAGCAGCTTGCCGTAGCCGTAGCCGAAACCCGCGCCGAAGATCTGGGAGATGAAGATGGCCATCAGGAAACCGGCGGCGCCGACAAGCCCCATCTCGATGCTGATGGTTGCGCCGAGCAGGCCGGCAATGACGCCGAGAGAAAGCCCGAAGTTGAGTCCGCAACCCGACTGGATCATCGGCACCAGGGCGAGCACCATGATCCCGTTCATGCCGATCCGGATCAGCGTGTCGGAAATGGAGACGGGAAGATCGACGCCAACGAAGGGCGCGGCCAGAAATAATGCAAAGAGATAGAGCGTGATGATGATCCGGGGCAGCCCGAAATCAGTCGCGAAACGTTTGATGCTTTCCATCTTCAATTCCCCTCGGCGAGAGCAAGGTTGGCTTCGTCCTTGTCGGCGCCGGCCATGAGTATCCCGAAGTCCTCGATCGGTGCGGTGTGCGGCAGGATGCCCTCAATGCGTCCTTCGTACACGATGGCGATGCGGTCGCAGACCGAGCGCAATTCCTCCAGTTCGCTGGAGACCATGACGATCGTCGTGCCGTACTCCCGGTTGTAGCGCTTGAGCGTTTCCAGCACGAGGTGCTTTGCGCCGATGTCGATGCCGCGCGTCGGCTCGGAAACGAAGAGAATGTCCGGGCGCAGGGCGAACGCCTTGGCCAGGCAGACTTTTTGCTGGTTGCCGCCGGAAAGATTGCCGGCGCGCTGGCCCGGTCCGGTGCATTTGATCTCCAGCAGCTTGATGTACTCGGCGGCCAGTTCGCTCATCGCCGCGTCCGAACGCCACATCAGCAAACCGCCCAGAAACGGCTTCAGGAACTTGTTCTGCACCTGCATGGCGGTAAAGGCGATGTTCCAGTCGATGCCTTCGTCGAGCAGGAGCCCGACGCCGCGGCGGTCTTCCGAAACGAAGGCCATGCTCTGTTCGAGCGCTTCCCGGGGGGCGTTCAGCTTCACCGGCCGGCCGTTGAATTTTACCGTGCCGCCGGCCGGGGCCAGCCCCATGATGCCGTTGGGAATGCCGAGCTTGCCTTGGCCGGCGAGTCCGCCAATGCCGAAGATTTCGCCCTTCTTGATGTCGAGGTTGACGCTGCGTACCGTTTCGCCGGGCATGTCGACCCACAGGTTCTCGACTGAAAGGATCGTCGTCCTGTCTTCTGAAACCTTTTGCGCCGAGCGTTCTGCGGCGGCCGCGTCGATCGCGGCTTGTGCCTCGATGGAGCGTCCGACCATGAGCGAGGCGATCTGCTTGGTGGACGATCCATGGGCCGGAAAGTCCTCGATTTTGTGCCCGTCGCGCAGCACGACCACACGATCGCACAACTCAACGATTTCGCGCAGACGGTGGGAAATGAAAATGATCGCAATGCCTTCGGCGGACAGCAGCCGCAGCGAGGCTAGCAGGACTTCCGCTTCGCTCTCGGTCAGCACCGCGGTCGGCTCGTCGAGCACGATCAGCTTGACGTTCTCGCGGCACAGCTCGCGGGCGATTTCCGTGAACTGCTTGTGCCCCACCGGCATTTCCTTGACCAGCATCTTGGGGTCCAGCGAGACACCCAGCTTGTCGATCGCCTTGGTGGCGCGGTCTCCCATCGTCGCTCGGTCCAGTGTGCTGATGCGCGGCCCGAAGATGTCGATGAGCAGGGAATTGTTGAGCGATTCGCGGTTCAGGAGGATGTTCTCGGTCGCCGTGAAGCCGGGGATCAGGGAGAACTCCTGGTGCACCATGCCGATGCCGGCGTCGAGCGCGTCGAAGGGGTCGCGGAATTTGGCTTCCTTGCCGTTGAAGACGATCGATCCTTCGAAGCCGCCGGTCTCATGGATCACCGGCATGCCGAAGAGAATCTTCATGAGCGTCGATTTTCCGGCGCCGTTCTCTCCCACCAGGCCAACGATCTCGCCTGCCGCCACGTCAAAGGAGACGTCGGCCAACACGCGGTTGCCGTAGAACGTCTTGCCGATGCCGCGCAGACTCAGAATGGGTTCTGCTGATTGCATTGCTGTCTTTCGCTGAGATGAAACCGAATCGGCGAGAGGAAGTGTCTGTTTCTCTCGCCGATGCGGTGTGGCAGTTTGTAATGATTCCTGCGGCTTACTTCTTCTTCAGACCCGAGGAGATCTTGAGGTATTTTTCAGGAACGTCGATATCGGCCGACTTGATGTAACCCTTGCCGAAGATGTAGGTGTCCTGAAGCAGCAGCGCGAAGTTGTTCAGCTTGACGCCGGTGGAACCATCGACGTAGTACGAGCCGCCCCACTTGGCGCCCGGCGTGTACTTGCTGAAGGCCTTGAAGATGTCCTTCATGTTGGTCATCTTGGACTTGCCGTCGATGACGTTGATCGCGTGCTGGGTCAGGCCGACGGTGGCGCTGTACGGGAAGGAATAGGACCAGGTGCCGAGCCGTCCCTTGCCGCCCTTGGCCACGACAGCTGCTTCAACCTTCTTCATGATCGCCGGGAAGTCGCCCTGTTCGGCCTTGAGGTCGATGCCGAGCGCGCCCGGGTAGCCGAGCAGCGGCGACGGCAGACTGGCTTCGACGAAGAGGCCGCCGAATTCCACGACCTGACGGATCAGCGGTTCGGTGTGTGCGTCGTTGGTCGCGTAGAAGGCGGTGTCCTTGCCGTATTTCTTGACCCACTTCGGCACGTTTTCGAGCATGAACTGCTGTGCGCCGACGACGCCGACGTCGCTCAGCGGATCGGGCGCGGTCTCGAAGACGAACTTGACGCCCAGATCGTTACAGGCCTGTTCGAAGACCATGCGGCGGCGCGTCAGCGTTTCGACGCTCATGTGGCGCGGGAACGAGATGTGCACGAAGGTCTTGGCGCCGAGTTGCTTGGCGGCCCAGATGACGCGGTAGCCGGCGGAGATGAAGTCGTTGCGCATGATCAGGTCGGCGACCTTGCCGATGACCAGCGG
>CAYUYI010000262.1:0-3877 GCA_964448995.1 uncultured Propionivibrio sp.
GCCTGTTGTCGGTTGCGGCGCGAGAAACGACGTCCGGCGTCGAAGCCAGTATTGCCGTCAAGCCTTCCTATGGACTATCGGACGACGAAATCGCTGGCATGCTCAAGGATTCGATGGCGCACACACGTGACGATGCCATGCGCCGTGCGCAGAAAGAAGCGCAGGTCGAAGCACAGCGGTTGATTGAAGCCGTGCAGTCGGCGCTGAAGATCGATGGCGAACTTCTTTCCTCGGATCAGAAAGCGAAAATCGAGTTTTCGATGGCACGGTTGCAGAGTACCGCGCTGGGTGACGATCGTGTTCGGATCAACGCCGCGATGAGTGAACTGGAGGCCGAAACCAAGGTGTTTGCAGCGCTGCGCATGGACAAGTCGATCCGCAACGCCTTTGCCGGGAAGCGAATCGAGTCGCTGGAAGATGTCATAAAGGATGGTGAAGAACGTTCGGGAGAGCACGCATGACCCAAATCATTGTCTTGCCGCATGTCGAGATTTGTCCGGAAGGTGCGATGATCGAGGCCAAAGCGGGAGAGTCGATCTGCCAGAGCTTGCTCGATCACGGGATTGAGATCGAACATGCGTGTGAAATGTCCTGCGCCTGTACCACGTGTCATGTTGTCGTGCGTGAAGGCTTCAACAGTTTGGCCCCGTCAGAAGAACTGGAGGATGATCTGCTCGACAAGGCGTGGGGCCTGGAGCCCAATTCGCGTCTCGCTTGCCAAGCCGTTGTCGCCGACACGCCGCTCGTGATCGAGATTCCGCGCTATTCGATCAACATGACGCGGGAGGGGAAACGATAACCATGAAATGGACTGATATCAACGATCTGGCCATCGAATTGGCCGAGACCCATCCGGGGATTGATCCATGTCGGATCAACTTTGTCGACTTGATGAATTGGGTGTTGAATCTGCCTGATTTCGACGACGATCCAAAACACTGCGGAGAGAAGGTGCTTGAGGCCATCCAGCAGGCGTGGATCGACGAGGTGCATTGATTTCTCTCGCTGCAAGGGGTTTTCCGGGGAGTGTTTGCGACAATGGCCTTGATGCGCTAATCTTTGGCTCGTTTGCGATGGCCTCGTGGCCGTGCCAAATTGAGTTTCCCCGCGCCAACTAACACAACAAAAAAAGCGGTGAGAACAGGTCTAAAGCGTTTGGAGGGAAAATGCTGATCAACAGGAAAATCTGGCTCCTTGTCGGTATCGCGATGGCGACGTCAGCGATGGTCTCGGTATTCGGGCTGTACGGTTTGCGAACCGTCAACGCCGACGTGAAAATCATTGCGGACAAGGCGGTTCCGGCGATGCTGAATGTCAGCGAGATGCGTAGCACCTATCTCGGTTTGATCCCAAAGTTGTACGAGCGTGCGGGAACCAGCGAAGCCGAAAAAGGCTCGGCACTCGAAAAGGAAATCAACGATGGTGGCCAACTCCTGATCAAACAGATCAACCAATATTCGGAAGGTGTGACCGATGAGGAGCGCAAGAACGAACTGACCCAGGCCAAGCTGGGTCTGATTGCCTTTATTACGAGGCTTCGCCAGATCAGTGCGCTGGCGGCTCAGAATGAGAATGGCATGGCGCTGGATATGATCCGCCGCGATATTGGTCCGTTGCACCAGACGCTCTCCGGCGCGTTCGATAAATTGGTCAAACGAAGCATCGACGAAGTGAATGACCATGCAAAGTCTGCCGAAGCGGCTTTCCTGCGAACCTTGGCGATCACGATATCGGCTGCGGTGGCCGGTGTGGCGGTGATCGGGGTGATGGGGTTCTTCCTCGGCGGTTCGATTACCAAGCCGCTGGGGGCGATGCAGCGGGCGATCACGCAGACAGCCAACGAACTGGATTTCACCCGGACGATTGATGTTCGCAGCGATGATGAAATCGGCCGGACCTTACGAGCCTACAACGAGCTGCTTTCGCGACTGCGCTCGAGCTTTAGCGAAATTCAGGCAGCTGCGTCGCGCATGGCAACGATTACCGCCGAGGTCAATCAGACCGCGCATGAAATTGCGGAAAATTCACATGCGCAGAATGATGCCTCATCCGACATGGCCGCAGCCATTGAAGAATTGACCGTCAGTATTTCGATGGTGGCGAATCAAGCGCAGGAGGCGAGCCAACATACGCTCAAGTCCCGGGAAACGGCAGACAAAGGCGTTGAGGTTATCCTGGCCACCGTTCAGGGAATTCAGACCATTTCCGATTCGGTCAAGCAGACGTCGGAGCGAATCGATGCATTGCGTAACGACAGCGAAAAAATTTCGTCCGTTGCCAACATCATCAAGGAAATTGCCGAGCAGACGAACCTGTTGGCGCTCAATGCGGCCATTGAAGCAGCACGAGCTGGTGAACAAGGCCGTGGTTTCGCCGTTGTTGCCGATGAAGTGCGTAAACTGGCTGAACGCACCTCGAATTCGACACAGGAAATCTCGACATTGCTCGGTCAGATGCAGAGCAGTGCGAGCTATGCTGTCAACAGCATGGGCGGCGCGGTGCGTGAGGTCGAAGTAGGTGTAGAAAATGCCCAGCGAGCCGGGCGGTCGATTCAAGAGATCAAGGAAGGTTCCGGTACCGTGGTCGGATCAGTTGAGGAAATTTCCGAAGCGGTACGCGAACAAAGCGCCGCAACGACCTCGATATCGCAGCGGATCGAGCAGATCGCGCAGATGACCGAGCGGAATACGACCGCTGTCGAGAGTACTGCTGAAGCCGTCAACCGCATGAGCGCGATGAGCCAGGAAATTGTTGAGGCACTCAAGGCCTACAAGGTCTGAACGGCATTTGACGATCTCGGCAACTCTTCTGGCAACTACGCACCGAACTGTGACGCCAAGAGGTTAACGGTAATCGGTTTGGGTGGTCTGCACCCGAGTCGGCTCCGCATCAGATCCTGTGTTTAAGGCCAGAATCAGTGATTGCCAGTCTCGCTCGGGTTGTGGATGATCCCGAGCATCCACAGATGCGCCTCAAGCGTGATGAAGTTGTAGTCGCTTTGCGAAACGTTTAGTGCCGCAAGGCGAGTCTGTAGCGTCGAAGCGTCGAATGCATCAGCGGCTTCGAGCGCGCTCAAAACGTCGCCGATTTCTCCCTTTTTTTCCAGCAAGGCGGCTTCGAGTGGAGCGCTCAGATTGAGTGGCGCAAGCACCTCGGTCAGCGGAAGCCCAAAAAGTACGCCGAGAAGAGAGAACATGCCTGCCATGAAGGCCATCTCCTGAGCCGGTCGATCCATGCCGCAACATTCCGCTATCAGTTCCATGCTACGCGCGCGAATTGCGACGTGTGCCAATAGCATGGCTGAGCGGCGGTCATTCCGGTTTGCCGAAAAGAGCATCAGGTTCAACCAGCGTTTGAGTTGTTGGCGGCCGAGAATGAGAATGGCCTGTGAGAAGCTGGAGATATGCCGGCTGGTACCGACGCCGATCGAATTCACCAGACGCAGCAAATGATAGGAGAGGACCGGGTCTTGCCGGAATACGGCTTCAATTTCACGCGTTTCGGCATCGTTGGCCACGAGTTGGAGCAATTTGAGCTCCAGACTTCGTGATGCGGCCTGAGTGCCCGGCGACTTGATCTCTGGGGATAAGTACCAACGACCGGCAAGCCACTGGGCCGAAGCGGGAATCGCAATCTGCGAGGCGTTATTTATCGAGGCGATCGTCTGTCCCCCGACAATACGACATCCAGCAGTTTGCAGGCTTTTCAAGTTGTCTGCTGCCAGCGAGGCGGTGTCGTCATCGGAAATGAGGCAGGGAATGGCTTTCGTTAGTGCCAGAAACCTTGGATCGGCTGCTAGTGACAGGAAGTCGTTCGTGTCGGCTGTGGCAATGTGAAGCGCCATCGCTGAAACGTTCAGGGATCGGTCAGCCAGCGG
>CAYUYI010000263.1:0-1626 GCA_964448995.1 uncultured Propionivibrio sp.
AAGGCGAGATAGACCGCGAGGTTGGCCGGCGAACCCGAGTGCGGCTGGACGTTGACATGCTCGGCGCCGAACAGCGTTTTGGCGCGATCGATGGCCAGGCGCTCAACCTGATCGACGATCTGTTGGCCTTCGTAGTAGCGTGCGCCGGGATAACCCTCGGAATACTGATTGGTGATGACCGAGGCACAGGCTTCGCGCACGGCACTGGAAACGTAGTTTTCCGAGGCGATCAGACGAATCTTGAAGCGCTGACGCGTTTCTTCCTCGGCGAGCAGCGCGGCGAGTTGCGGATCGGTTTGGGTCAGGGTTGCAGGAACGGTGAGGGATTGATACGAGTTTTGCATGGCGACCTCCACAGAAGAGAAGTGGCTGGTCGCAACAGGAAGCCCGTCGGGCACTCCATGCTGTCGACCAGCAGGAATACGCCCAGACGCGCGGCTTCGCGGGGTTTTGGCCCCGGTCCGCACTCCCTCGGGGTGTCGCCTCCCCAAAATCGCGTCAGTCATGCGGACGGGAGCTAGTCTGACGCAAAGTGTGCGGATCGGCAAGCGAACCGCGTCACCGGAAAACTTCTGTTTTTTGTCCGGGCAGGGAGCTCGGTATGTACCGATCTTGACATCAATCAGGTGGTGATACTGTTGCCACAACATGCCGTTGATGTGTCTCTCGGCAGGGAGCGCGACACGGACTGTGCTATCATCGACTGTTTGATTTTCTGGCTGTTTTTGGTGCAAATCATCGTCGATCTTCATTGTCATTCCACCGCTTCGGACGGCTTGCTGTCGGCCGAGGCATTGGTTCGCCGCGCCGCCGCGAACGGGGTTTCGCTGTTTTCACTGACTGATCACGACGATCTTGGTGGGCTGGCGGCCGCACGCGTCGTGGCCGATCAGGTTGGCATGCAATTCGTTACCGGCGTGGAGATTTCGGTCGAATGGGGCGGTTTGCAGGTGCATGTGCTTGGCTATAACTTCGATGCCGCTGACGCGAAGCTCAATGCCGGGCTTCAGGCGATCCGTACCGGTCGCATCGAGCGTGCCCGGCGCATGGATGAAGCGCTTGAAAAGGCAGGGATCCCTGGCTGTTTCGAAGGCGCGATGCGGTTTGCAGAAAATCCGACCCTGATCAGTCGTGCGCATTTTGCCCGGCATCTCGTTGATAGTGGAGTGTGCAAGGATGTGCGCAGTGTTTTTGAGTCTTACATCGTGCCAGGCCGTCCCGGCTATGTGGATCACCGCTGGGTGACCGTCGCCGAGGCCGTGGGTTGGATTGTCGGAGCCGGAGGCATTGCGGCGGTTGCTCATCCGGGGCGCTACAAATTCTCGCGTTCCGAAATGCGCCAGTTGTTCGATGAGTTCAAACAGTGTGGCGGGCAAGCCATCGAAGTGGTTTCGGGGAGTCATTCGGCGGAAAACGTTAGCCAGTGCGCTCGCTGGGCCAGGGAGTTCGATCTCATGGCAAGTTGCGGGTCGGATTTTCACGGGCCGGAGGAGAGCTATGTCGATCTCGGTCGCATCGATCCGTTGCCGGTCGGGCTGATGCCGGTCTGGGAAGCTTTCTGATGGCACGCTACCTGTCGATTCATCCGGATGATCCGCAGCCGCGGTTTCTCGCTCAGGCCGCCGA
>CAYUYI010000263.1:1726-3872 GCA_964448995.1 uncultured Propionivibrio sp.
CCCAAGCGCAAGACGATTGGCTTGCGCGTGCCGGATCATAAGGCGGCGCTGGCCTTGCTCGCCGAGCTTGGCGAACCGTTGCTGACCTCCACGTTGATGCTGCCGGGAGATGAGGCGCCGTTGACGGAGGGATGGGAAATTCAGGATCGGCTCGATGATCATGTCGATTTGATCCTTGACGGGGGGTATTGCGGTACCGAGCCGACGACGGTGATCGACCTGACCAGCTTGCCGCCGGAATTGGTTCGCCTCGGGCGCGGGCCGCTTGCGCCCTTCGGTCTGGAGGAATAGGCAGTGGATCTCGCGTCGACCATCCAGACCTTGTCCATTGCCGCCATGCCGGTGGTGTTGGCGATTACGCTGCATGAGGCAGCGCACGGCTATGCTGCAAAGCATTTTGGCGATCCGACGGCTTGGCTGGCAGGCCGCATCAGCCTCAACCCGTTGCGCCACATCGAATTGTTCGGCACCATCCTGTTGCCGATCCTCTTGTATCTCATCAACAGCCCGTTTCTGTTCGGCTGGGCCAAACCGGTGCCTGTCGATTTCGGTCGTTTACGTCATCCCAAACGCGACATGCTGTGGGTGGCGGCGGCCGGGCCGGCGATCAATCTGGTGATGGCTTTGGGTTGGGCGCTGCTGCTCAAGTTCGATACGCTGATTCCGTTCAACGATTACAGCCGGCCGTTGGCATTGATGTGCGAAGTCGGGATCGGCATCAACATCGCGCTGATGATGCTCAACCTGATTCCCCTGCCGCCGCTCGACGGCGGACGCATCGCCGTCAGCCTGCTGCCTTGGTCGCTGGCGATGCGCTTTGCCCGGCTGGAGCGTTGGGGATTTTTTATTTTATTGGCGCTGATGTATTTCAACGTGCTGGATGTGACCGTCTGGCCGCTGGTTTCGCTGCTTAAACAGTTCATCATCAATCTTTTTTTCTGAAACGACACCATGTACGCAGAACGAGTCCTCTCCGGCATGCGCCCGACCGGCAGCCTGCATCTCGGCCACTACCACGGCGTGCTCAAGAACTGGATCAAGCTCCAGCACGAGTATCCCTGTCTCTTCTTCGTTGCCGACTGGCATGCGTTAACGACGCAGTACGATGATCCCCGGGGTATCGAAGGGGCAACCTGGGACATGATCATCGACTGGTTGGCGGCCGGGGTCGATCCGGAAAAAGCGGCCTTGTTCATTCAGTCGCAGGTGCCGGAGCATGCCGAATTGCACCTGTTGTTCTCAATGATGACGCCGCTCGGCTGGCTTGAGCGTGTGCCGACCTACAAAGACCAACAGGAGAAGATGTCGAACAAGGATCTGTCGACCTATGGCTTTCTCGGTTATCCGCTGCTGATGAGTGCCGATATTCTGATTTACCGTGCCGATAAAGTGCCGGTCGGAGAGGACCAGATTCCGCATGTGGAATTTACCCGCGAACTGGCGCGTCGCTTCAATCACATGTACGGGCGCGAGCCGGGTTTCGAGGAAAAAGCCAAGGAAGCGGTGACCAAGCTGGGCAGCAAATACAAGCGAACCTTTGAGCATTTGCGTACCCGTTTCCAGCAGGACGGCGACAAGGAGGCTGTTGCGAAGGGCCATGCGCTGCTGGCCGAAATCCCGCATCTCTCGGTGGCCGACCGCGAGCGTTTGCTTGGTTACCTTGAAGGGACCGGCAAGATGATTCTCGTCGAGCCCGGTTATCTGCTGACCGAAGCCTCGAAGATGCCTGGGCTTGATGGGCAGAAAATGTCGAAGTCGTATAACAACACGATTACGTTGCGTGAGGATGCGGCGTCGGTGACGCAGAAGGTCAAGCGCATGCCGACCGACACCACCCGGGTCCGTCGTACCGACCCGGGTGATCCTGAGCGCTGCCCGGTGTGGCAACTGCATCAGGTGTATTCCGATGCCGACTGCAAGGCTTGGGTGCAGCACGGTTGTCGTAGCGCAGGCATCGGTTGTATCGAGTGCAAGCAGCCGGTGATCGACGGCATTCTCAAGGAGCAAGCACCGATGCAGGAGCGTGCGCAGAAGTATCTCGACCAGCCGGGGTTGGTGCGCGACATCATCGCCGACGGCAATGCCAAGGCTGGCAAGCTGGCGCGCGAGACGATGCGCGACGTACGGGCGGCGATGGGACTCAATT
>CAYUYI010000264.1:0-3868 GCA_964448995.1 uncultured Propionivibrio sp.
AGCGCACCGACGATTGCTGCGGCGACCTTGCCCAGCGGCCCGCTGGGCGGACGGCCGGAATTAAAGTTGATACGCATCATCCGCTCCTGAACCGGCCATGGCCATCTCGATGGCCTTGCGAGTGAGATGTGAAGCAAACAAGCCAATGAAATCGTACTCGAACTGGCGCAGATACGTGCCGCGGCGCAAGCCGATGCGCGTGGTGTTCGAGCCGAACAAGTGCGCCACGTCGATGGCTTTCAAGCCAGCATCGCGCACCGGGTCATAGGCCATCTGCGCGATGATGCCCAACCCCAGCCCCAGACCGACATAGGTCTTGATCACGTCGGCGTCGATCGCGGCCAATACGATATTCGGTTCGAGCTGCGCCCGCTCGAATGCCTTGTTGATGCGCGACCGCCCCGCAAATGCCGAATCGTAGGTAATCAGCGGCCATTTCGTCAGCGTTGCCAGCGAGATGTTCTTTTCGCTCAGGATCGGATGCCCCTCCGGCGCCACCAGACAATGCCCCCACTGATAGCACGGCAAGATCACCAACTGTTGATACTGATCGAGCGTTTCGGTGGCAATTGCGATATCGGCTTCGCCCTTGATCGTCCACTCCGCAATTTGCGTCGGGGTGCCCTGATGCATGGACAAACGCACCGCCGGATATTTGTCGACAAATTGCTTGACCACGGCCGGCAGCGCATAGCGCGCCTGCGTGTGTGTGGCAGCAATCGCCAGGCTGCCACTATCGCCGCCACCGTATTCATTGCCCACGCGCTTGATGTTCTGAACCTCGTGCAGCACGCGTTCGGCGATCTCCAGCACCCGCTTGCCGGGTTCCGTCACCGCGGTCAGACGCTTGCCGCTGCGCTCGAACACCACCACGCCGAGTTCATCCTCGAGCAGCTTGATCTGTTTGGAAACCCCGGGCTGGGACGTGTAGAGCGCCTCGGCGGCTTCCGACACATTGAGGTTCGAACGGGCGACTTCGACCAGATAACGCAGTTGTTGCAGTTTCATGAATCTCACAAATAACAAATGGTTCTAATAATCTAACTCATTATTCTTTTTCATTCAACACTTCGATCGTTACCATGGCCGCACCGATCCGATCTTCCGAAGAAAACGCCATGTATCGCTACGACAGCACCGACCGACAGATCATCCGCGAACGCGCCGCCCAGTATCGCAGCCAGATCGAACGCAATCTGGCCGGCACGCTTTCCGATGACGAATTGCGCCCATTGCGTCTGCAGAATGGCCTCTACATCCAGCGCCACGGTCCCATGCTGCGCATCGCCATCCCGTATGGCCAGATTTCCTCCACCCAGCTGCGCAAGCTGGCTGACATCTCGCGCCGCTACGACCGCGCCGTCGGCCACTTCACCACGCGCCAGAACCTGCAGCTCAACTGGCCGAAGTTCGAGGAAACCCCGGCCATCCTCGCCGAACTCACCGAAGTGGACATGCACGCCATCCAGACCTCCGGCAACTGCATCCGCAACGTCACCACCGACAAGTTCGCCGGCGTCGCGCCGGACGAACTGGCCGACCCGCGCCCCTACTGCGAGATCATCCGCCAGTGGTCCACCTTCCACCCCGAATTCGCCTTCCTGCCGCGCAAGTTCAAGATCGCCGTCAGCGGCTCGGCGGAAGACCGCGCCGTCATCCGCGTTCACGACGTCGGGCTGGAACTGGCCAAGGGCAACGACGGCGAACTCGGTTTCCGCGTCTTTGTGGGCGGCGGCCTCGGGCGGACACCGCTGATCGGCCAGATCGTCGAAGAATTCCTGCCGCGACGCCACCTGCTCACCTATCTCGAAGCCCTGATCCGCGTCTATAACCGTTATGGTCGGCGCGACAACCTCTACAAGGCGCGCATCAAGATTCTCGTCAATGCGCTCGGCATTGAGGAATTCGCCCGCCAGGTCGAGGAAGAGTGGCAACACCTCAAGAACAGTCCCTCGACGCTGACCGACGAAGAATTCGAACGCATCGCACACCATTTCGCGCCGCCGCCCTACGCCGACTTGCCGAATGCGGATGCGACTTACACCCAGGCGCTGGCGGAAGATCGCGCCTTTGCCGCCTGGGCCAGACGCAGCGTGCACCCGCACAAGGCTCGCGGCTACGCCGCCGTCGTCCTGTCACTCAAGGCACCGGGGCGTGCGCCCGGCGACATCACCGACACGCAGATGGACGCCGTGGCCGATCTGGCCGACCGCTTCAGCTTCGGCGAACTGCGCGTCACGCACGAGCAGAACGTTGCCCTGACCGATGTTGCCCAACGGGATCTGTACGGGCTGTGGCAACAGGCACGCACACACGGCCTGGCCACCGCCAATATCGGCTTGCTGACCGACATGATCTGCTGCCCCGGTGGCGATCTCTGCGCGCTGGCCAATGCCCGCTCGGTCCCGGTCGCGCTCGCCATCGAGCAGGCGTTCGATGATCTCGACTACCTCCACGATCTCGGCGAACTCTCGCTCAACCTTTCCGGCTGCATGAACTCCTGCGGCCACCACCATGTGGCCAACATCGGCGTCCTCGGCATCGACAAGCATGATGAGGAGTGGTACCAGATCACCGTTGGCGGCCGCCAGGGCAATGCCACGGCCATCGGCAAGGTGATCGGCCCCTCGTTCTCGGCCGAGGAAGTTCCCGCTGTCGTCAAAGCACTCATCGCCGTGTATGTCGAGCAGCGCACGCCCACCGAACGTTTCATCGACACATTCGACCGCATCGGCATCGAACCCTTCAAGGCCCGTGCCTATGAAGGCCGCGACCGGAGGAAAACCGCTCATGCCTGACATCATCAAGAACGCCCGCATCGTCGAGGACACCTGGAACATCCTCAAACTCGGCGACGACGACAGCCCCGCAAGCGTGCCCCTGCCCACCGGTCCAACGCTCATCCCGCTCACGGTATGGCAGGCACGGCGCAGCGAAATCACCTCGGCAGGCGCGCCGATCGGCACCTGGCTCGACAGCCACGAAGGCCCGGAAACGATTGCCGACGACCTCGCGCGCTTCACCGTGATCGGCGTGAATTTCCCGAAATTCACCGATGGCCGCGGCTATTCGACGGCCCGCCTGCTGCGCGAACGCTACGGCTATCGTGGCGAACTGCGTGCGATCGGCGATGTGCAGCACGATCAGCTCTTCCTGCTCAAGCGCTGCGGCTTCGACGCCTTTGCCATCCGCGCTGACAAAGACATCCGCACCGCCCTGGCCGGCCTCGATGATTTCAGCGAAACGTATCAGGCCGCCGTCGACCAGCCGCTACCGCTGTTCCGCCGTCGTACCGCGTAGAGGATGCCCATGTCGATTTCCGTTTCACTCGACGACGCGGCGCTGCTGGCCGCCGTCGACGCCAAGGTGGAAGGCGTCCGCAAACTGCTGCAGCGGATCGCCACCGACTATGCTCCCGCCGTCTTCGCCAACAGCCTTGGCGCCGAAGACATGGTGCTGACCGACCTCATCCTGCGCGACTCCCTCGACATCGAGATCTTTTCGCTCGACACCGGCCGCCTGCCGCTCGAAACCTACGACCTCATCGCCAAGGTTCAGCAGCATTACGGGCGCAAGCTCACGCTCTACTACCCGCGCCACGACCTTGCCGAAACCTACGCCCGCGCGCACGGCATCAACGCCTTCTACGAATCGGTCGAACTGCGCAAGGGCTGCTGCCATGTGCGCAAGGTCGAGCCGCTGCAGCGTGCGCTGAGCGGCAAGAAAGCCTGGATCACCGGCCTGCGCGCCCAGCAATCGACCACCCGCGACGGACTGCCGGTGCAATCCTTCGACGCCAGCAACGGGCTGGAGAAATTCAATCCGCTCGCCGACTGGCGCGAGAAGGAAGTCTGGGCTTATCTCAAAC
>CAYUYI010000265.1:0-3866 GCA_964448995.1 uncultured Propionivibrio sp.
TGCCACAGCCGGCCTTGGCAGAACAAGCGTCGGGACCCGCCCGGTCATTCGGTCCGCGTTGCCAGAACCGGCTGGGCGGCGCATGCGCGGGGGGGGGGCGGGTCGGCCTTCTCGTCCATAGGGGGCGTGGGCCTGTTACGATGCGAGCTTCGATGTTATCACGCGCCACTTTCATGGCTCCGACCGCCCTGCTTCGCTGCGACATTTTCTGCAACGTCATCGACAACTTCGGTGATATTGGCGTGTGCTGGCGGCTTGCACGCCAGTTGGTTGGGGAGTACGGCCTGTACGTTCGGTTGTGGGTCGATGACTTGGCGGCTTTCTCCCGAATCTGCCCGGGGCTCAATCCGCTCTTGCGAGCGCAGGTTTGTCTGGGGGTCGATATCCGTCTGTGGCAAAGCGATTTCCCTGCAGTTGGCGTCATGCCCGGTGAAATCGTTATTGAAGCTTTCGCTTGCCATTTGCCGGAGGCATTTGTCGAGGCAATGGCTGAGAGGAGGCCAAAACCTGTCTGGATCAATCTAGATTATCTGAGTGCCGAATCCTGGGTTTCGGGCTGTCACGCCCTGCCTTCTCCACATCCACAACGGCCGATCACCAAACATTTCTTTTTCCCCGGTTTTGATGAAACGACCGGCGGTTTGCTCCGAGAGTGTGGGTTGATCGAACAACGCGATCGTTTTCTTGCCTCCCCTGAAGAACAGACCGCTTTCTGGCAACGGATTGGTACGACGTGTCCGGGAGGCGGCGTGTTCAAGGTATCGCTCTTCGCCTACGAGAATCCAGGGGTGGTTCCTTTGTTGTCGGCACTTGCCAATACCGATATGCCTGCTGTCTGTCTTGCGCCGATGACGCGAACGCAGCGCGATATTGAAGATTTTTTGGGCGAACCGGTTCAAACAGGTGATGTCATTCAACGCGGCCGCCTCGAGATCCGCGTATTACCCTTCATGGCGCAGGAGGATTATGATCGCTTGTTGTGGGCTAGCGATCTCAATTTCGTGCGTGGTGAGGATTCCTTTGTCCGCGCACAATGGGCCGCCCGGCCGATGATTTGGCACATCTATCCGCAAAGTGACGACGCGCACCGGGTCAAGCTCGACGCGTTTCTCGAGCGTTATTGTGCCGAATTACCGGACAATCTTGCGCTGCTCTTGAAACGCATCTTTCTCGCCTGGAATGGGTTCGGCGATTTTTCTCCCGAGCTTTGGGGGGAGTGGCTATCGTGTCTGCCGGAAATTCGTCGACACACCGAAATTTGGCAAAAAAATCTGTCAAAACAGCAAGATTTGTGTGCTTCGTTGATGCGTTTTTGTAAATCCAAGCTATAATGCGCGGCTAATTTTTTCCCCTCGCAATTACCGGAATCCACGACCCATTATGAAAACCGCTCAAGAACTCCGCGCCGGCAACGTCTTCATGGTCGGCAGCGACGCTATGGTTGTCCTCAAGGCTGAATACAGCAAGTCCGGCCGCAACGCCTCCGTCGTCAAAATGAAGATGAAGAACCTGCTGACTGGCGCGCCGTCGGAAACGGTCTATCGTGCTGATGACAAGTTCGACGTTGTTCAGCTCGATCGCAAGGAAGTGACCTACTCTTATTTTGCCGATCCGATGTATGTCTTCATGGACGTTGAGTACAACCAGTACGAAATTGAAGCCGAGTACATGGAAGATGCGCTCAAGTACTTGGAAGACGGCATGGCCTGTGAAGTCGTTTTCTACAACGGCAAGGCAATCTCGGTTGAGTTGCCGACGACCCTCGTGCGTGAAGTCACTTACACCGAGCCGGCTGTCAAGGGAGATACCTCAGGGAAGGTCATGAAGCCTGCACGCATTACCACGGGATTTGAGCTTCCAGTTCCTGCCTTTGTCGAAATTGGTGACAAGATCGAAATCGATACCCGCACTGATGAGTATCGCGCCCGCGTGAAATAACCGGCGTTGCCTGGAATCAGGAAAGAAAAGCGGCTGCGGCCGCTTTTCTTATTGCTGACAAAGCCTCCAAGAGATTGGGGGCTTTGTTGCATCTTGGGGCGATAGATGACCTATGCGTTGATAAGGCGCAGAAAAAGCTGTTGGCGTGATCGATCCGGGAGATATAGTATCGTCGTATCCATTTGTCAAACAGCCAAGGAGAAACCATGAAATACCTGCAAGTAAAAACGGTAACACTGGTGGTGCTCTCAGCCTTTCTCGCAGCGTGTGCAGGCACTGGAAGCATGACCAAGTCGCCCTATCCCACGCTTTCCGGAGACAAACCTATGGTTATCGGTCATCGTGGCGCAAGTGGCTACCTTCCGGAACACACGCTTGCCTCCTACAAGAAGGCGATCGAGATGGGTGCCGATTTTATTGAGCCTGACCTCGTTGTGACCAAAGATGGCGAACTGGTTGCCCGTCACGAGCCCAACATTACGGCGACGACCGACGTGTCAACGCGTCCGGAGTTTGCCAACCGCAAGACGACCCGAAAGGTTGATGGCGTTGCGGAGACAGGTTGGTTTGTCACTGATTTCACACTCGCCGAATTGCGTACACTCTATGCGAAACAGGCCAATCCCGTCCGTGATCAATCCTTCAACAAGCAATTCCAGATCCCCACGTTCCGAGAAATCCTTGACCTCGCCAAGACGGAATCGGCACGTACTGGCAGGACGATTGGTGTTTACCCGGAGACAAAGCACCCGACCTACCATGTCGAGGCCGGTTTGCCGATCGAACCGAGATTGCTGAAAATGCTTGCGGAGTATGGCTATACCAGCAAGTCTGCGCCGGTCATCATTCAGTCTTTTGAGGTGGCCAACCTCAAGGAATTGCGTAAGCAGACTGGGGTTCGCTTGGTTCAGTTGATTGACGGCGACGGGGTTGATGCCAAGGGAAATGTCACACTGGTGGCGCCGTTCGACAAGCCGTACGACTTCGCTCTGCGCAAGGATCCTCGGAATTTTCCTGATCTGATGACGCCGGCCGGATTGGCGGAAGTCAAGACCTACGCGGATGGTATTGGTCCATGGAAACCCTATTTGCAAAGCGCAGCCCAGGTGATGGGCGCCGACGGCAAACCCAAGGACCTTAACGGAGACGGTAAGATCACTGATGCTGACCGGGTTCTGCTACCACCAACTCAGGTAATCAAGAATGCCCATGCCGCCGGCCTGTTCGTCCACGCTTTCACCTTCCGTAACGAGAAGGAACTGCTGGTGTCGGATTACAAGGCAGACCCCAAGGCGGAATACAAGCACTTTTATGAATTGGGAGTGGATGCCCTGTTCAGCGATTTTCCGGATACGGCTGTCGCTGCTCGCGACGGTAAGTAGGCGACGTTGCGAGTGTCGCCATATTCCTGTCTTGGGCAGGAATATGGCAGGCACGACGAGTCGATTGAAAGCTGATTAAACTGCCAGGCGTTGGGCGGCTACGACCCCCGCGTGGTAGTGCGGATCGTTATAGAAAGAGCCCTGATGGACTTGGGGGATCAGCTTGGCCAATCTTGATGTACGACGAATGTCGGTAGGTGGGTTCCATCGCGCCAACAACTCGTCTACGGCGTCAGGCGCATTGCACACCAGCAGCACGTCGCAGCCAGCTGTCCACGCAGCTTGCGCGCGTGCGACCACGTCACCCGCCACGGATGCCCCTTCCATCGATAAGTCATCGCTGAAAACCACGCCATCAAACTTTATGTTGTTTCTCAAATAATCATGCCAATATTTAGAAAATCCTGATGATTTTTCATCAATAGATGGATAAATTACATGCGCAGGCATGACTGCGTCAAGTTTGAGGCGGCGGTAGGGTTCGATGTCCGCTTGCAACGCTTGGAGGCTGCGCTCATCGACCGGAATCGCCACATGCGAGTCAGC
>CAYUYI010000266.1:0-3850 GCA_964448995.1 uncultured Propionivibrio sp.
ACCGACAAGTTCGGCGGCGAAGATATCATCAAGGCCATCGACGCCGTTCGCGACGTAAAGTAAATTCGAATTGCTTTCTCATCCAATCCCTCGGGGACCTAACGTGCCCGGGGGATTTTTTTGGGCGGAAAACGTGATACGGCCGGTCTGCCCATCTGTGCCACGACTGCTGGAATCCCCGTATAATCGGAACGGAGATACAGCGATTCCCGGGGGGCTTGCGACGATGTCGATGCAATCTGGCGGAATCACCTGAACTAACCGGCACTGGCCGGTTTTTTATATCGATTTTTTTAGATTCATGGAGCGACATGCGAATACTGCTCAGCAACGACGATGGTTATTTTTCTCCCGGCATCGAGTGCCTGGCCAAAACGCTGTCCGAAATTGCCGAAATCACCGTGGTCGCACCGGAGCGCGATCGGAGTGGTGCCAGTAATTCACTGACGCTCGACCGGCCGCTCTCGCTCAAGCGTGCGGCGAACGGTTTCTATCACGTCAACGGGACGCCGACGGATTGCGTCCACCTGGCGGTCACCGGCATGCTCGACGGCTTGCCCGACATGGTGATTGCCGGGATCAATCTCGGCGCCAACATGGGGGATGACACGATATATTCGGGAACCGTTGCCGCCGCGACCGAAGGTTTTCTGCTGGGTATCCCCGCCGTGGCGGTTTCCTTGTGTAGCAAGGCTGGCTGTCATTTCGAAACCGCTGCACGGGTGACGCTTGAGTTGGTGCAACTGATGCAGCAACAGGCGCTGCGCGAACCGATGCTGATCAACGTCAACGTGCCCGATATTCCCTATGAGGCGTTGAAAGGACGGGTGGCAACACGTCTCGGCAAGCGGCACAAGGCTGAAGCGGTGGTGCGCACGGTTTCGCCGCGCAATGAAACGGTGTATTGGGTTGGTGCTGCCGGAGAGGCGCAGGATGCGGGTGAAGGCACGGATTTCTTTGCCGTGGCCAATCATCGGGTGTCGATCACGCCGTTGCAAGTCGACCTGACACATAATGCGCAGTTGTCCGCCGTGCGGGGGTGGCTGGCGGAATGAACCGTGTCGTTTCCGGTCTCGGCATGACCTCGCAGCGCACCCGCGCGCGCATGATCGAGCGGCTGCGAGTCGACGGAATCCGCAATGAACGGGTGCTCGCAGCGATTGCTGCCGTACCGCGTCATGTTTTTGTCGAGGAGGCGCTGGCTTCGCGCGCTTACGAGGATTCGGCACTTCCGTTGGGGTTCTCGCAGACGATTTCGCAGCCGTTCATCGTCGCACGCATGATCGAGATTCTGATTGCCGGTGGGCGCGAATTGGGTAAGACACTGGAAGTTGGTGCGGGGTCAGGTTATCAGGCTGCGGTACTGGCGCAATTGACCAAGGAAGTCTATGCCGTCGAACGGATTGAACCGCTGCTGGCGCGCGCGAAAATCAATCTTCGCAATATCCAGGAATTTCGTGTTCGGCTGAAATATGCCGATGGTCAACTTGGCCTGCCCGAGGCGGCGCCATTTGATACCATTATCGTAGCCGCTGCCGCCTCAGCCGTGCCGCAGGGGCTTTTGCAGCAACTGGCGCTTGGTGGCAGAATGCTGCTGCCTTTGGGGACGGGGGAGCAGAATCTTCTTTTGTTTGAACGACGAGCCGAGGGGCTGGTCGAATCCCGTCTGGATAGTGTTCGTTTCGTTCCGCTACTTTCAGGTCTCGAATGAAAAATACCGGTTCAATGACCCGAATGGGGTCGTGCGTCGCAATGGCGATATTTTTGGTCGGATGTGTGAGTAATTCTCCCGCTCCGGTGGTTGGACGGGATGGACAGTCCGTGCCAACGCAAGCGGCTGCCAAGGATGTCTATATCGTCAAGAGTGGCGATACGCTCTATAGCATTGCCCGTGAGCACGGGATGGATCATCGCGAACTGATTGCGCTGAACAATATCGAGAATCCCAATCACATCACCGTCGGTCGTGCGCTGAAAGTCAGGACTCCGGGCGGAGGAGGGGCGACAGCATCTCCGATCGTGTCTCCCGTGGTTGTTGCACAACCGCTGTCGGCCGAGCCGCTGGTGGAAAAACGGCCATTGACGAGTAGTACGAGTACGGAAACGTTCAAGCGCGAGCCGAAGGCAGGCAAGGAACCTTACTCGGAGCAGGCTCTGGCTCAGGCTCAGGGCTCTTCACCCCCAAGAGCCGAGGTCCCCAAGGCCGTAGAGGCGGCGGCTGCGGTTTCCGAGAAGCCCGTCGAGACAAAAGCGCCGGAGGTGGCTGCATCGGGAAATGATGAGGTGGCATGGATCTGGCCGGCAAGCGGTAAAACGGTGGGCACTTTCAGCGAAAGCGGCAGCAAGGGGGTCGATATCGCTGGCAAGGCGGGCGACCCGGTGATTGCGGCGGCGGATGGACGCGTCGTTTATAGTGGCACAGGCTTGCGTGGTTATGGCAAACTGGTAATCCTCAAGCATAACAACACTTATCTTTCCGCTTATGCGCACAATCAGAACATTCTGGTCAAGGAGGGGCAGAGCGTGAGCAAGGGACAGAAGATTGCTGAAATGGGTAATACCGATGCCGACCAGGTCAAGCTGCATTTTGAAGTGCGACGCCAGGGCAAGCCGGTAGATCCCTTGAAGTACCTGCCGGTGCGCTGATCATGAGGGACGATAGCGAGTCGGGGTATGTCGAAGCCGATCTTCCGGATGAGAATGCGTCTGAGGAAGCCTTTCTGAACGAGCCGGAAGAAGAGGCCGAGGCCGCCGCCGAGCCGGCGCAGGCATCGCCGGAGTTCGAGTTGCTCAACGATGTGACGCAACACTACTTGAACGAAATCGGTGCCAAGCCGTTGTTCTCGCCACAGGAAGAATATGGCTGGGCCAGTCTGGCCAGGCAGGGCGATTTTGTGGCGCGACAGAAAATGATCGAGCATAACCTGCGGCTCGTCGTGAATATCGCCAAGCATTATCTGAATCGCGGCATTCCGCTGCTGGATCTGATCGAGGAGGGTAATCTCGGCCTGATTCATGCGATCGAGAAATTCGATCCGGAGCGCGGTTTTCGGTTTTCCACCTATGCGACCTGGTGGATTCGCCAGAGTATCGAGCGGGCGATCATGAACCAGTCACGTACGATCCGGTTGCCGGTTCACGTGGTAAAGGAAATCAATCTGGTTCTTCGCGCGATTCGCCATCTTGAGTTGGCGAATGGCCGCGAGATCAACGCCGAGCATATCGCGCATCTGATTGATCGTCCGACGGAAGATGTCCGGCGTGCCATGGCGCTCAACGAGCATATCGCTTCGCTGGATGCGCCGCTCGAAATTGATCCTAGTCACACCATTGCCGATGCCATCCCCGACGACAATGCACTTGATCCGGAAACGCTGTTGCAGTCGACCGAGGTGGGTGATCTGATTGCCGAATGGGTCGAGCAGTTGCCGGAAAAGCAACGGCGGGTTCTCGAGCGGCGTTATGGGTTGGGTGGCGTCGAGATCGCAACGCTTGAAGAAATCGCTGCTGATCTTGAATTGACACGCGAGCGTGTCCGCCAGATCCAGATCGAAGCGCTCGATCAATTACGCCGTGCCATCAAGCGTGGTGGCGTAACGCGGGAAACGCTGCTCTGATATCGTTGGGTTTTGCTGTTTCCGCTTGAATGGAAATGAAAAAGCCTGCTTGAAAGCAGGCTTTTTTGTCGTCCGCTGAAACGGAAAACCGGGGATTGCGAGGCAATCCCCTTGGTCTGTTACATGCCGAGCAGGCCGAAGAAGACGTAGCAGATGATGGCGCCAACGATGGACATCGACAGGCCCCAGATCAGCAGTTTGCGGAACAGCACAGCCTTGTCTTCGTGGTCGCC
>CAYUYI010000267.1:0-3839 GCA_964448995.1 uncultured Propionivibrio sp.
GGATCGAGATTACGAGCCACTTGTCTTTCTCCTTAAATCCGACGCTTCTTGGGGGGACGGCAACCGTTGTGCGGAATGGGGGTCACGTCGGTAATCGCTGTGATCTTCATTCCCAACGCATTCAGTGCGCGAACTGAAGATTCGCGACCCGGACCCGGGCCTTTGATGCGAACTTCAAGATTCTTGACGCCGCACTCGACGGCCACCTTCCCTGCCGCCTCGGCAGCGACCTGGGCAGCAAATGGCGTGCTCTTTCTCGAGCCCTTGAAGCCGGCGCCACCCGATGTCGCCCAAGCCAAGGCATTACCCTGGCGGTCGGTAATCGTAATGATGGTGTTATTGAACGACGCATGGATGTGGGCGATGCCCTCGGCGACGTTCTTTTTGACTTTCTTGCGAACTTTCGTTGCGGTCTTGGCCATGATCAGATCCTCTTATTTCTTGCCGGCGATGGCCTTGCGCGGACCCTTACGGGTACGAGCATTGGTCCGCGTCCGCTGACCACGGCAAGGCAAGCCCTTGCGATGGCGGAGGCCGCGATAGCAACCCAGATCCATCAAGCGCTTGATGCTCATCGTGACTTCACGGCGCAAATCACCTTCAACGGTGTACTTACCGACTTGTTCGCGCAAGCGATCCATTTCGGCTTCCGTCAGGTCTTTCACTTTGGTCGAACGAACAACCCCGACAGCGTCACAAATTTTTTGCGCGCGGCTACGTCCAATGCCGTAAATCGCCGTAAGCGCAATTTCGGCGTGCTGGTGGTTGGGAATATTTACCCCTGCGATGCGGGCCATTGATTTACCCCAAATATGCGAAACTGATGATTAAATCTTCAACCGTTCGGTGTCTTAAACGACCGAGCGATCAACCCTGACGCTGCTTGTGACGCGGATCCGAGCAGATCACGCGCACGATGCCGTGGCGCCGAATAACTTTGCACTTGCGGCAGATGCGTTTAACAGATGCCAGCACTTTCATGTTTAACTCCTATTATTTCGACGTCGGGCGCAGCCAGCCTCCCGTCTGATTACATCTACTGCGTAGAGATTCTTTATTTGGCGCGAAAAACGATTCGCGCACGGCTCAAATCATAGGGTGTCAACTGAACCGTCACTTTGTCACCAGGCAAGATGCGGATGTAGTGCATGCGCATCTTGCCGGAGATAAAACCCAGGACGATATGCCCATTCTCCAATTTCACCCTAAACGTCGCGTTGGGGAGGTTTTCAACGACCTCGCCCTGCATTTCAATCAGGTCTTCCTTTGCCATCGCTATTTGCCCGGCAAACCGGCTCCCTTGAAATTAGCTTTCTTGAGGAGTCCTTCATACTGATGTGACATGGCGTACGCTTGAACCTGCGTCATGAAATCCATAGTCACCACAACAATGATCAACAACGAAGTTCCGCCAAAATAGAACGGAACGTTCCACTTGAGAATGAGAAACTCCGGCAACAGGCAAACGATCGTGATGTAAGCCGCGCCCACCAGCGTCAAGCGCATCAGAATCTTGTCAATATAACGCGCCGTTTGGTCTCCGGGTCGGATTCCCGGCACAAACGCACCACTCTTCTTGAGATTATCCGCCGTTTCCTTGGAATTGAACACGAGCGCGGTATAAAAGAAACAGAAGAAAACAATGGCTGCCGCGTAGAGCATGACATAGACCGGTTGGCCTGGCGACAGGCCTGCCGCGATGTCCTTCAGCCAGCGCATCGAGTCGCTCGATCCAAACCAGCCGGCGACGGTCGCGGGGAAAAGGATAATCGAGGAAGCGAAGATCGGCGGAATAACCCCGGACATGTTCAACTTAAGCGGCAAATGCGAACTTTGACCACCGTACAACTTGTTTCCCACTTGACGCTTGGCGTAATTCACCAAAATCTTGCGTTGGCCACGCTCGACGAAGACGACGAATCCCGTAACCACAACCACCAGAAACGTAATGAACAACGCAGACAGCGGATGCATCGCACCAGTACTGACCAATTCGAGCATCCCGGCGATGGCGTTCGGCAAACCCGCCGCAATCCCGGAGAAAATAATGATCGAGATGCCATTGCCGATGCCGCGTTCAGTAATCTGCTCGCCGAGCCACATCAAGAACATCGTCCCAGTCAAAAGCGTGGTCACGGTCACGAACCGGAAAACCATTCCAGGATCGGTCACGAGACCAGGTTGCGACTCGACGGCGATGGCAATACCAATCCCTTGGAATAATGCCAAGGCGACAGTTCCGTACCGCGTATACTGTGTGATTTTCCGCCGCCCCGCCTCGCCCTCTTTCTTGAGCGCCTCGAGTTGCGGACTCGCGTGCGTCATCAACTGCATGATGATTGATGACGAGATATACGGCATGATCCCGAGCGCGAAAATCGTGAACCGCTTAAGCGCGCCGCCCGAAAACATGTTGAACAGGCCGAGAATGCCGCCCTGCTGCTTGCTGAACAGATCAGCAAGCGCCTGCGGATCGATTCCCGGCACCGGAATATGCGAACCGATGCGGTAGACAATCAAGGCGCCAATCAGGAAGAAAAGACGGCGTTTAAGATCGCCGTACTTGCCACCTTTACTGACCTGAGTCGAATTCGTTGCCAAGGATCGTCACCGTTTCAGTCGTTATTCCGTCACACTGCCACCGGCTGCCTCGATAGCCGCCTTGGCGCCTTTGGTCGCGTTGACCCCTTTAAGCGTCACCTTTCGGGTGATTTCCCCGGACAGAACCACTTTGGCCGAGAGCGCGTGCTGCGAAATCAGATTAGCCTGCATCAACGTGAGCAGATCAATTTCGTCAACCGGCAGATCGTTGATTTCCGAAAGACGCACCTCAACGTTTCGAGCATTGGTCAGCGAGACAAAACCACGCTTCGGCAGACGACGTTGCAACGGCATCTGACCGCCTTCAAAACCAACCTTATGGAAGCCGCCAGCACGGGACTTTTGCCCCTTGTGACCACGACCAGCGGTCTTGCCGAGACCAGAGCCGATGCCGCGACCAACACGGCGTTTGGCGTGAGTGGAACCCTCGGCAGGTTGAATCGTATTGAGTTTCATCTTAGCCCTCACACTTCACGAGGTACGAGACCTTGTTGATCATGCCGCGAACAGCAGGCGTATCCTGCAATTCAGCGCTGCTATTCAGACGGCGCAAACCAAGACCACGAACCGTAGCGCGGTGCGACTGCTTGGTACCGATCAGGCTCTTGACGAGCGTGACTTTGATTTTCTTATCCGCCATGACTTACCCCAGAATCTCTTCCACCGACTTGCCACGCTTGGCGGCAATCTCGGACGGTGTATTCATTGCCTGCAAACCATTAATGGTCGCGCGAACGATGTTGTAGGGATTAGTAGAACCATGCGCCTTAGCAACGACGTTGGTCATGCCCATCACATCGAAAACAGCGCGCATGGCGCCGCCTGCGATGATCCCGGTACCTTCCGGCGCGGGCTGCATCATCACGACCGAAGCGCCGTGACGACCAACGACTGTGTGATGCAACGTTCCGTTCTTCAGACTGACCTTGACCATCCTGCGACGCGCCTCTTCCATCGCCTTTTGCACGGCGACCGGCACTTCACGCGACTTGCCCTTGCCCATGCCGATGCGGCCATCGCCGTCACCCACGACGGTCAGCGCTGCGAAACCGAGGATTCGACCACCCTTCACCACCTTGGTGACGCGGTTGATCGAAATCATCTTCTCGCGCATGCCATCATCCGGCTTGTCAGCCTGTTGCGCCTTTTTGCTTTGCGGTTTTGCCATTACTTACTCCGATCCTTTCCGCGGCGATCAGAACTTGAGGCCGGCTTCACGCGCGGCTTCAGCCAATGCC
>CAYUYI010000268.1:0-3832 GCA_964448995.1 uncultured Propionivibrio sp.
GCGGTTGTAACGTTTGTGGCGGCGATCGCAGCTTGGGAGTGGGGGGGGTTACTGGCTTGGGGCCGTGCCGGACGCGTCTTTTTTGGCGGCGTGTTTGCCGGACTCTGTCTTGTAATCTCCTTGTGGCAACCCGCAGCCCTCGGGATGGGTGAGGCATTCTCAACACAGGCACTGGCGTTTGGTCGCTGGTTCTATTTGCCAGCAATTGCATTTTGGGGAGGGGTTGTACCGGTCTGGATGGTTCGGCGCTGGTCGTTGCCAAAATCGTTGACCGGAATGTGCGTTGGGTTGTTGGTGTTGCTTCCCAGTTGGCTCGCCTTGATTCAACTGCGACAGATTGGCAACCTGACCCTGTTGGCAATTATGGCCACCGTCTGGATAGCGGATATTGCGGCGTATTTTTTTGGGCGGACGTTCGGTCGCCACAAACTCGCACCGACGATCAGTCCAGGGAAATCCTGGGAGGGGGCATTCGGCGGAATTTTGGCGGTGGTCGTTTATGGCTACGCACTCTCGCCCTGGTTGCCGCCAGCACTTTCCGGGAATCTGTTTTTACTAGCGGTTTTTTTGATCGCGTTGACTGCCGTCAGCATTGTCGGTGATCTGTTCGAATCGTTACTCAAGCGCCAAGCGGGATTGAAAGATAGTAGCCAGATTCTTCCCGGACACGGTGGCGTTCTCGACCGGATTGACAGTCTGACATCGACTTTGCCAATCGTGGCGATGACTTGGCTGGTGAGTCAATCTTGAAGAATGGCATGCCTACTCGAAATCTGACTATCCTCGGGTCTACGGGGTCGATCGGTGTCAGTACGCTGGATGTTGTGCGTCGGCATCCGGACCGCTATCGGGTTATTGCGTTGTGTGCACACAACCAGATCGATCGGCTGTTTGAGCAATGCCTTGAATTCAAACCAGTTTGTGCCGTGCTGCGAAACTCGGAGTTGGCCGAGGAATTGAGGAAACGCTTGGCGGATGCCGGCTGTCCGACAGTGGTTGAATGGGGCAAGGCCGCATTGGTTCAGATGGCGACGCTCGATGAAGTGGATACAGTCATGGCGGCGATTGTTGGTGCGGCAGGACTCGAACCCGCTTTGGCCGCTGCTCAACGTGGCAAGCGTGTGCTGTTGGCGAACAAGGAATCATTGGTAATGGCAGGAGCCGTCTTCATGCGGACGGTGCGTAAAAGCGGGGCAGTTTTGCTCCCGATTGATAGCGAACATAATGCTATTTTTCAGTCACTTCCAGTCAATTACTCAGGTGATTTATTAGAAAGTGGCGTTGCTCGGATTCTGCTGACGGCGTCGGGGGGGCCCTTTCGGAATACGGAAAAGAACCTTCTGGAGCGAGTCACTCCGGCGCAGGCGTGCGCGCATCCAAATTGGGTCATGGGACGCAAGATTTCCGTCGATTCGGCAACCCTGATGAACAAAGGGTTGGAAGTAATCGAAGCGCATTGGCTGTTCAACGTGCCACCGGAACGTATCGAAGTCGTCGTTCATCCACAAAGTGTGATTCATTCATTAGTCCAGTATGTCGATGGCTCCGTCCTGGCAGAACTCGGAACCCCCGATATGCGGACCCCGATCGCCCATGCGATGGCCTATCCGGAGCGAATCGAGTCGGGCGTCGAAACGCTGGATCTTTTCAAAGTGGCGTCATTGACATTCGAGCGCCCGGACCTTGATCGATTTCCCTGTCTTGGGCTGGCTTATCGCGCCCTGACAGAAGGGGGCAGTGCACCGGCCATTCTCAATGCTGCGAATGAAATCGCCGTCGCCGCTTTTCTCTCGAACAGACTCCCATTCACGGCAATTCCCACCGTCATTTCAGCGACAATGGATGGCGTAACGGTATCTCAGGCTGAGGAGCTTGACGAGGTGCTGATTGCTGATCGGAAGGCCCGTGAATTTGCCTCAAAAGTTTGTCAGCGTTTCGCTTCGACATGAATAATTTTTTGTATTACACCGTAGCGTTTCTGGTCGTTCTCGGTGTGCTGATCCTTGTCCATGAACTCGGACATTACTTCGTTGCCCGCCTGGCTGGGGTCAAGGTGTTACGTTTCTCAATCGGTTTCGGGCGCCCGCTGTATTCGAGAGTGATCGGGGAAGACCGTACGGAATGGTCGATCGGAGCGATGCCACTGGGCGGCTACGTGAAGATGCTCGACGAGAACGAAGGGGAAATCCCGCCGGAGGAACGGCATCGCAGCTTCAATCGTCAAAGCGTCTGGCGCCGCATGGCAATTGTAGTAGCCGGGCCGTTGGCCAATTTTCTGTTGGCCATCCTGATCTACTGGGGGCATTTCTGGTACGGCACAGAAGAGTTACGGCCGATTCTTGGCGAACCCGTCATTTCGTCGCCTGCAGCTCATGCCGGAATTGCAAGTGGTGAACGGGTAGTAAAGATTAACGGGGTGCCGGTCGAGTCGTGGCAGGCATTGCGGTGGCACCTGCTATCACAGGCTGCCGAGAAGGATATTGCTGTTCTTGAGGTGATCAACCCTCGTCACGAAATATCCTTCCGTAATCTTGACCTGCGCTCGGTGCGTGAAAGTGGCTGGCAAGGTGACGCATTGGAGCGTCTTGGCTTGCGCTTTTTCCAGCCAAAAATTCCACCGGTTGTCGGAAAATTAAGTCCGGACGGTGTCGCTGCGGCAAGTGGATTGCGTGTTGATGACGAGGTTGTCCGTATTGATCGGATGAACATTGATTCATGGCAAACGCTGGTCAAGCTTGTGCGATCCAGTCCGGGGCGCGCTTTGCAATTCGAAATTTCGCGCAATGGGATACCGGCTGAACTCACAATTACGCCAGCAGCGATCCAGGAGAATGGTCTGGAAATAGGCCGTATCGGTGCTGGCGTCAAGGATTTTGGCAATTTGCGTGACGAATTGTTGGTGACGGTCCGATACAGTTTTGGTGATGCGCTGGGTAAAGCGTTGAGCGAGACATGGGACAAGACAGTCTTTAGCTTGTCAATGATCGGCAAGATGCTGACCGGTGAAGTGTCGTGGCACAACATCAGCGGCCCCATCACGATTGCGGACTATGCCGGGCAGTCGGCAAAATCGGGGGCAAGCCAATACCTGAAGTTTATTGCGCTGATCAGCATTAGCCTCGGCGTGCTGAATCTCTTGCCCATCCCGATTCTGGATGGCGGTCATTTGCTGTATTATGTGGCCGAAGCGATCAGGCGTAAGCCGCTCTCCGAGCGCAGCATGGAAATCGGACAGAAAATAGGGATGTTCCTGTTGGTCCTGCTCATGGCCTGTTCTTTCTACAATGACATCAATCGATTGATCTCCGGCTGAACGTATGAAAAAAACCTTCCTGTCAGGATTGGGGCTGGTTGCGGTGTTGTGTGCAACGGAGGCGGTTGCCTTCGAGCCTTTTACGGTAAAGGATATCCGGGTTGATGGTATCCAGCGCACGGAAGCCGGAACAGTCTTCAGTTATTTGCCGATCAAGGTCGGTGATACCATGACAGATGAAAAGGCTGCCCAGGCGATCAAAGCTTTGTTTGCGACCGGCTTTTTCAAGGATGTCCGCATCGAGGTCGACGGGAGTGTTGTCAATGTCCTGATCGAGGAACGGCCGGCGATCGCCCAGATTGATTTCAACGGTCTCAAGGAGTTCGACAAAGACCAGATCATCAAGGGCCTCAAGGAAGTCGGTTTTTCAGTTTCCCGATCATTTGATCGGAGCATGCTCGACAAGGCTGAACAGGAATTGAAACGCCAATACCTGACCCGTGGCAAGTATGCAGCATCGATCACAACGACCGTGACACCGCTGGAACGGAACCGCGTCGCGATCAGTTTCAAAATTGA
>CAYUYI010000269.1:0-3829 GCA_964448995.1 uncultured Propionivibrio sp.
AAATCCTCGACCGTCCGTGCCAGCTTGCGCGGATCGTGGCGGATGTAATCGGTTTCGCTGGTGAAGTCCCGTTCGACCAGCTTGACGCCCTTGCGCACCAGCGCGTCACGATCGCGCAGCACGACCGGCGACTTGCCCTCGGTGCCATATTTCTCCACCAGATCGGGACGCAGCTCGCCGCTGTTGACCAGCACGTAGTCGATGCGACCCTCGCCCAGATGATGTTCGAGCACGCGCAGGAAGTCCTCGACAGCAAAGCCGCCGGTTTCCCCGTACTTGGTCATCACGTTGCAGACGTAGATGAGTTTGGCACGGGTCGCGCGCAACGCGTCAACCATCCCCGCGCAGAGCAGGTTCGGCACGATGCTGGTGTAAAGATCGCCGGGGCCGATGATGATGTAATCGGAGTTGGCGATAGCCTCGCGCGCACGCGGATTGAGGCGCCCGCCGCCAAGCAGGAAGGCTTCGCGGATCGGGATGTTGCCATCGTGTTTGGGGATGTCGATATCCGTCTCGCCGACAATCTGCTCGCCGTTCTCCAGCGTCACGCCGAGGCTCACGTTGTCGAGCGTGACGGGAATGACCTTGCCGTGCACGTCGAACATGTCGGATAGTTCCTCGATGCCGCGCTCGAAGTCGCCCATGATGTCTGACAACGCCGTCAGCAGCAGATTGCCCACCGTATGGCCGGCGATGCTGCGCCCTTCCTTGAAGCGATATTCAAAGAGGCGGCGCACCACCTCGGTATCGTCAGCCAGCGCAACGATGGCGCGACGTACATCCCCCGGCGGCAGGATGCCGAATTCATCGCGCAGTTCGCCGGTCGACCCCCCGGAATCGGCGACACTGACAATAGCCGCCAGATTGAGCTGGCGATTTTTACCTAAACCCGACAGCACGTTGAATGTTCCCGTGCCACCGCCGATCGTCGTGATGTTGCATTTCATGGAAATCTCCCTGACTTCTCGTCGGAATTATACGCAGCCGCAAGAACGGCGACATCGTGCCATCATTCAATCAGGGCCACTTGTCCGTATAATCGGCCGCTTGGCCCTGCGGGCATATCTTTCGGATTCTCGTTTTCACCACCATGTGGATTGGCATCACCTACGCCCTGGTCGCCGGACTCCTGTGGGGGCTGGTTTTCATCACGCCCGCCTTGTTGCCGAACTACCCACCAACCCTGCTGTCGGTGGGCCGTTATTTGGCCTTCGGTCTCATCGCCCTGCCGCTCGGTGGATTGGGCCGTGCGAGCCTGAGCCAGCTCACCCGCGCCGATTGGCTGGAAGCACTTAAGCTCGCCGCGATCGGCAACCTGCTCTACTACCTGTGTCTGGCCAGCGCCATCCAGCGCGCCGGCGTGCCGCTGCCGACGATGATCATCGGCACCTTGCCGATCGTCATCGCCATCACTGCCAACCTTCGCAACGGCCGGCGCGACGGTCGTTTGCCCTGGCACAAGCTGGCGCCGGCGCTGGCGCTGATCGGACTCGGCATCGCCTGTGTCAATCACACCGAACAGGCCGCACTGAACACCAACCCGACGGCTGATTTCGGGCGCTATGCCAGCGGCGCAGTGCTGGCTGTTGGCGCGCTGGTATGCTGGACCTGGTATCCCCTGCGCAACGCCGACTGGCTGCGCGCCCACCCCGAACGCAGCCCCGGCGTTTGGGCCACCGCTCAGGGTCTGGCGACGCTACCGCTGGCCGTCATCGGCTACGGGCTGGTGTGGGGTGCCATGGCCTGGGACGATAGCGGCTTTACCCTGCCCCTCGGGCCGCGCCCCCTGGCCTTTGCCGCACTGATGCTCGCGCTCGGGCTGCTGGCCTCCTGGCTCGGCACGCGCTGCTGGAACGAAGCCAGCCAACGGCTGCCGACCGCGTTGGCCGGGCAACTGATCGTCTTCGAAACCCTCGCGGCGCTGGCCTACGCCTTCCTGTTGCGCGGAACATGGCCCAACGCCCTGACACAACTGGGCATTGGCTTGCTGATGGCCGGGGTGTTGTGGGGGGTTCGTATCAAGCCTGTGCCCGTCCTGGTGACAACGATTGATCCGGCATCAATCGATTTGAACACACGCCCTGAGCATGTCAAAGGGCATGGCGAGCTTCACCAAGCACCGCCCGAACTGCGGTTTCAAGTTGGCAAAAACCGGATCAAACACTGAACCTCACATGAAACATTACTTCGGCCTCTCTCACATTGCCGCCGGCTTCATTGCCGTCCTGGTCGGCTACACCAGTTCTGCCGCCATCGTCTTTCAGGCCGCCAGCGCGGCCGGCGCCGGTGCCGAGCACATCAGTTCGTGGCTGTTCGCCCTCGGCCTTGGCATGGGACTCACCTGCATCGGCCTCTCGCTCCGCTTCCGCAGCCCGATACTCACGGCCTGGTCGACCCCGGGCGCGGCCCTGCTCGCCACCGCCCTCGTCGGCGTGCCGATGGGCGAAGCGATCGGTGCCTTCATCGTCGCCTCGGCATTGATCACGTTATGCGGCTTCACCGGCTGGGTCGAAACGCTGATGAAACACATCCCAAAATCGCTGGCCGCCGGCATGCTCGCCGGCGTATTGCTCAATTTCGGCCTCGGCGTATTCTCGGCCCTGCGTGGCCAGGGAGTGCTGGTCGGCCTGATGCTCGCCGTCTATCTGATCGGCAAACGCTTCGGCTCGCGTTACACCATCCCGCTCACCTTTGCCGCCGGCCTGCTCTGGGCGGTGCTCGACGGACAGGTCCGCAGCGAGGTCATGGCCCTCGAACTCGCTCTTCCGCTGTTCACGATGCCGGAATTCAGCCTCGCCCGCACCATCGGCATCGCCATCCCGCTATTCGTGGTCACCATGTCCTCCCAGAACCTACCCGGCATGGCGGTGCTGCGCGCCAACGGCTACGCGACGCCAGTCTCGCCACTGATCGGCTGGACCGGCCTGACCGGCGTGTTACTCGCACCCTTTGGCGGATTTTCCTTCAATCTGGCCGCCATCACCGCCGCGATCTGCATGAGCCCGGAGGCCGACCCGGACCCGAAACGCCGTTATCTCGCCGCCGTCTGGGCTGGCATCTTCTACCTAATCACCGGACTGCTCGGCGCCACTGTCGCCAGCGTCTTCGCTGCGCTGCCCAAGGCCCTGGTGGCCGCCATCGCCGGCATCGCCCTGCTTGGCACCATCGGCAACAGCCTGGCGGGCGCACTGCATGAGGAACGGGAACGCGATGCCGTGCTCGTCACTTTTCTGGCCACGGCCTCTGGCATGACGCTGTTCGGCATCGGCAGCGCCTTCTGGGGGCTGGTTTTCGGTCTGCTGACACGCCAGGCCCTGCCCGCCAGAAACTGAGCGAGGAAGACGTCTCGTCCGCCGCTCAGCCGATCTGACCGAGACGCGGACTGGAAAACGGTTCGCGTACCGGCCGCACGTCGGGCGTGGCCATCAGATCAGCTTGCAACAAGACGCGGAGATGGTCGATGTAATCGACGAAATGGTGATCATGCCCACGAATCTGGCTGACCAGCACCTGAACCTGGCTCAGAAACAGCACATCGCCCGTCGTACCCGCCGAAACGCCGTGTCGACAAAAATCGACCCGCAGCAGGATTTCCTCGTGCGACCGGACATGCAGGTTCGTCTCGCGAAGACCGAACAGGTTCAGGACCGCCTCTTCGACCTCGAAATGCATTTTCAGTCGTTGGTACAGCACATCGAAAATGCCCGCCAGCGAAGCGCGGCGAACCGGATTTTCGGCAGCTTCCTGCAAGGCCGACAACAACATACCGATTTCCTCGTGCTGACTGTCGATTTCCGACAGACCGAACACATAGGGCCGTTCGAAGGGT
>CAYUYI010000270.1:0-3823 GCA_964448995.1 uncultured Propionivibrio sp.
GGTGGACGAGGTAGTTTCCGAACTCGCAGAACTGGTTGAAGATGATGTTGTCGGCGTCGGCGTCGAGCCGGGCGCACTCGTCGTAGATCTCCTTGACGTTGCTCTCCGAGCCCGGCGTCCTGATGACATCGGCCTTGTCGGCCACCCATTTGTCGAGCCAGTCGAAACGCTCGCGGCTCATGTTCTCCGGCAGCACGGCGACGCCGCGGCAGCCGAGGATGCGCGAGATGGCGACGCCGCCGCGGCAGTAGTTGCCGGTCGACGGCCAGACGGCGCGGTGCTTCGTCGGGTCGAACTGGCCGGTGACGAGGCGCGGCACCAGGCAGCCGTAGGCGGCCAGCACCTTGTGCGCATTGATCATCGGGAAGCGGTTGCCAAGGGCCAGCACGATGCGCGCCCTGACGCCGGTCAGTTCCGACGGCAGTTCGATGTGCTCCGGCACCTCGGTCACCCCGCTCCGCGCGGCGTCATTGAACCAATGCACCCGGAACAAATTCAGGGGATGTGGGCTATCGGGACTCACGTCCTTGAGTTTCTCCCGAATCGCCACGGGGATCGTCGACGGGTCTCTGAGTTGCCCGATCGTTGGTAGCAACACGCCGGCTTCCTTGAAGCGGTTGATCGTGTTTTCATAAACCGCGGCATCCACCACGGCGCGTTCAAGTCCAAGACGTGCCATCGCACTTTTCCTCTGCAATAAAGCGGCGAAAATCGCCGGAATCATCATGACAGCGAAGCTAGGATACGGCTTTTTCCGACCGTTTTCCGGTCGCCGCATCGATTTCCTCACCCCTTTCGCACGGCTCTGAAAACACCCCACAACGCATCAGCGCATCATGTCGGTGCAGACCGAGCCTCGGCAAAAATTTCCCGCGAAAAATCAGAGTATTAAACCGCCCGAAAGTGGTGCAAAAACAACCTGATTCGCACCGTTTTGGAACGTTTTTTTTACATTTGACATCGCTGAAAAATTTATTTTACAGTGTTTTCGTCGGAACGAAATACAGACCCGATCAATTCACCAAAATTCATTGCGGAGATCGCCATGCGTATGCCAAATTCATTCAGAACAAGCCTGCTTTCCGCGTGCATTCTGTCGGCTGCCGTTTCCATCGGCCAACCGGCGCTTGCCGCAACCATTCACATGATTCCCCAGGGGGATCTGAAGATCCTCGACCCGATTCAGAATCCGTCTTACATCACCCGCAACCACGGTTACATGATCTACGACACGCTCTTCGCACAGAACGCCAAGGGCGCGATCAAGCCACAGATGGTCGATTCTTGGAAGGTGTCAGCGGACAAAAAAACCTGGTCCTTCAAGCTGCGCGACGGTCTCAAATGGAGCGACGGCACGCCGGTCACCGCGGCTGACTGCGTTGCCTCGCTGAAGCGCTGGGGAGGCCGAGACGTTTCCGGCCGGTTGCTGTTCGCCGCCGTCGGCGAAATCAAAGCGGTCGATACGGCGAACTTCATCATAACGCTCAAGTCGCCGTTCGGCCCGGTGCTGGAAATGCTCGGCAAGCCTTCCTCCAATGTTCCGTTCATGATGCCCGAGCGTATTGCCGCCACCGATCCGGCCGAACAGATCAAGGATACGGTTGGTTCCGGCCCCTTCATTTTCAAGCGCGACGAGTGGGTACCCGGCAGCAAGGTGGTGTACGTCAAAAACCCGAACTACGTGCCGCGCAAGGAACCAGCCGACGGACTGGCCGGCGGCAAGGTGGTCAAGGTCGACCGTGTCGAATGGAACTACATCCCTGACCAGAACACTGCCCTGACGGCGTTCAGGAAGGGTGAGATGGACATCTACGAGATGCCGCCGGCCGACTTCATCCCGACCCTGACGACCGATGCCAACATCAAGCTGGCCGCCGACCCGCTCGGCAACCAGGGCTGGTTGCGCCCCAACCATCTGGCCGCCCCGTTCGACAATCCGAAGGCCCGCCAGGCGCTGTACTACATCGTCAACCAGGGCGAATATCTGGCAGCGGCCGGTTTCCCTGAAGCCTATCGGCACAAGCCCTGCATGGCCTACTTCATGTGCGGCAGCGTCAACGAGAGCTTCGCCGGCGCCACACCCTATGCGGGCGGCAAGGACCTGGAGAAAGCCAAGAAGCTGCTGCAGGAAGCCGGCTACAAGGGCGAGAAAATCATCGTCCTGGCACCGTCCGAGCCCCCGGTACAGGCTGCTGCCGCCATGGTCACCATCCAGAATCTGAAAAAGGCCGGCGTCAACGTCGAAGCCCAGGCGATGGACTGGAGCACGCTGTTGGCACGCCGCGCCAAGAAGGACGGCTGGCACATTTTCCACACCTACTCGGTTGGTGCCGACGTCTTCTCGCCGGCGGTTAACGCCTACGCCCAAGCCAACTGCGACAAGGCCCCGTCCGGCTGGCCATGCGACACCAAGCTCGAAGAACTGCGCGCCGCCTGGGTCACCGAAGGCGATGCTGGCAAACGCAAGGCGATCACCGACGAACTGCAGAAACGCATGTATGAGGTGGTGCCCTACGTCAACTTCGGCCAGTTCTTCCAGCCGATGGCCTACCGCAGCAACCTGAGTGGGGTACTCAGCGTCGGCGTACCGGTGATGTGGAATATCGAAAAGAAGTAATTGAAGGGTTCCAACCTTAACGAGTCAGGCGAACGCAGCGAAAAACGAAATTCTGGAATCAGGTTTTTCGCTGTACTCGCCGTGTTCGCGGTGGATAAACCAAGCCTCCCCAAATGACCTACCTGATCAAGCGACTCTTCGCAGTGATCCCGGTGCTGGCCGTCGTGGCTGTCATCGTTTTCCTGCTGCTGCGCCTCGCGCCCGGCGACCCGGCTGTCATCATCGCCGGCGACACCGCCAGCGCGCAGGACATTGAGCACATCCGCCAGACGCTCGGTCTCGACCGGCCGCTGCTAACGCAGTTTCTCACCTGGATCGCCCGTGTATTGCAAGGCGATCTTGGCACCTCCGTGTTCACTGGCATGCCGGTTGCCGAGATGATCCGGCAACGTGTCGAACCCACCCTGTGGATCTCGGCGCTAACCATGGGCTTCGCCGTCGCCTTCGCCGTACCCATGGGCATCGTCAGCGCGTGGAAGGCCGGTACCTGGATCGATCGAACCGTATCGGGACTGGCCGTGACGGCCTTCTCGCTGCCGGTCTTCGTTATTGGCTACGGCCTGGTCTACGGGTTTTCGACCCACCTCGGCTGGTTCCCGGTTCAGGGTTTCAAGAGCCTGTCGGAAGGCTTCGGTCCGTTCATCCGTCATCTCGCCTTGCCGGTGATCAGCGGTGGGCTGATCTACATGGCGCTGTTGGCACGCATGACGCGTTCGACGATGCTCGAAGTACTGGCCGAGGACTACATCCGCACTGCCCGCGCCAAGGGCGTGTCATCGCAGCGCCTGCTACTGCGCCACGCACTCAAGAACGCTGCTGTGCCGATCGTTACTACCATCGGCCTCGGCATTGCCATGCTGCTCTCCGGTGTCATCGTCACCGAGAGCGTCTTCGCCATTCCCGGCATCGGCCGCCTCACCGTCGATTCAATCCTGCGCCGTGACTACCCGGTGATCCAGGGAATCGTGCTGGTGACGGCCAGCGCCTACGTCGCCATCAATCTGGTCACCGACCTGCTCTACGGGCTGTTCGATCCGCGCATTCGCTACTGAATCATTGAAACGAGAAAACACGTCATGGACATCCCGATGATCGCCTCGCTGGAAAGCTGCCTCGAACGCCAACGGCAACGCCCGCGCGCGCTCACCTTTGCCCTGCGCCATCCGGTGTTGGTCGCGGGATCTTTCCTGCTGGCGCTGATGATCG
>CAYUYI010000271.1:0-3821 GCA_964448995.1 uncultured Propionivibrio sp.
GCCGGCGGTAAAGACGATGTCCGGAATTTTCTCTTTCAGATACGCCTGAAAACTGGTATTGCCGACGGGATAAACGCGCAGGATCGCGTGTTCGATCAGATAGTCGACGAGCGGCAGCAGCGGCGACAGGATGCGCTCGATGCCGAACGCCAGGCCGACGCTGGCCAACTTTTTGGTGTAGTCGGCCAGATTCTTCGACGTGTTGTTGGTGAGGAAGAAGATTTCCTTCTTCCCCGTGTTGCGCTTGATGAAGTCGATGGTGCCCTGGATGGGCACGTCACCGAGGTAGACGGTGCCATCCAGGTCAAAGACAAAGCAAGGTTTGTTCGCGAGTTCCACGCTAGACACTTACATCAGCCACTTGAGCGGAACGAGCGACAGCTTCGGGAAGAACAGCAGCAGGAACAGCACGCCGACTTCCATCAGGAGGAACGGTGCCATCTTGCGCACCAGATGGTTCATCGTAATGCCGGCCGAACCGCAGACAACGAACAGCACGGTTCCCACCGGTGGCGTGATGACGCCAATCCCGACGTTGAGCACGAAGAGCAGGCCGAAGAAGTACGGATCGATGCCGGCGGCGTTGGTCAGCGGATAGAACACCGGCGCGAACAGCAGGATGTTCGGCGTCAGGTCCATCACCATGCCGGCGGCGAACAGGAAGATCATGATCGCGATCAGCAGCAGCGTCGGCGTCGGCACCAGCGGTTCGAAGAAGGCCTTCATCTGATCCGGAATCTGCGCCGCGGTAATGAACCAGCCCACGGCGGACGCCGCACCGACGATCAACATGACGACGGCCGTTGTGCGCGCAGCCATGGCGCTGACGCGCAGCAGTTGCCGCAGCGACAGCTCACGATAGTAGAACACCGTCACCGCGATCGCATACACCGCCGCGAAGGCGCCGCCTTCCGTCGGCGTAAATACGCCACCGCGAATGCCGCCGAGCAACAGGACTGGCAACATGAAGGCCGGCGTCGCTTCTTTTAGGATCTTGATGGCTTCTTCACGGGTAAAGGTGATGGTTTCTGTATAGCCATCAATCCGCACGATGAAGAACCACATCACCAACAGGAAGAAGCCGATGATCAAGCCCGGCACCAAGCCAATCATGAACAGCTTGGTGATCGACAGCTCCATCGTCGCACCGAGCAGGATGAAGTTGGCCGAGGGCGGGATGATCGGACCGAGGATCGCGCCCGAAGAAATGATGCCGCCAGCACGTCCCTTGTCGTAACCGGCATCCTTCATCATCGGATAGAGAATGCCCATCAGCGCGGCCGCTTCGCCGACCGAGCTGCCCATCAGACCAGCGAAGATCACACTGGCGATAATGGTGGCGTAACCGAGACCGCCCTTGACGCGACCGATCATCAATTGCGCCAGCAGGATGACGCGCTTGGAAAGCCCGCCGTGCGCCATGATTTCGCCGGCAAAAACGAAGAACGGAATCGCCATCAGCGGATAGTTGTTGACGCCATCGACCATCGCTTGCGGGATGATCATGAAGTCGCCGTCACCCGACCAGAGCATCAGCACAATGGCCGAGAGCACCATCACCAGCGCGATCGGGATATTCAGGAGCAGGAAGAAAAAAAGACTTCCGAGAAAAATGGCCAGTTCCATGATCACAACTCCTTCGGCACGCGCACGAAGTCAGCGGCCGGTTTTTTGAATGTTTTCAGGAGCTCACGCCCGCGAATGATGATGACCGCAAAAGCCATGACCGGCAGCGTGCCATTGACGAAGGCCATGTTGAGGCCGGTCGCCACCGTCGAAGTATCGATCGTCTGCTGAACGAGTGAAATCCCCCCGACGAACAGCAGACCGAGAGCAACCAAGCCAAGTACCTGTGCAACGATATCCACCAACTTCCGCGTCGCGCCAGACAACAGGCTGGTGAACATATCGACCGCAATATGGCGACCACGATAAAAGCCTTCGATGGCACCGAAAAACGTGATGTACATGAACAGGATGCGCGCCCATTCCTCGCTCGGCGCGAAGCTCGCCTTGAAGACATAGCGCAGCATCGCATTGTAGAAAACCAGTCCGATCATGGACAGGAAAACAACGGCGCAGAAGACCTGGAAAGCCAGTTCCCCCTTGCTTTCGTTTGACTGCTCTTTTTCTGGCATGAGTTCACTCATGATGCCCCTCTCATTACTTGCATTGAAACCCCCTCGTCCGCCGTCATTCACCGCGCTGACTGAACCGTTTTTCGATCGACAAAACACGCCCAATTTCCCCAAGCGTATCGCCCTACCCTCAGGAAGGCACAACAACATCGGGTTCGGAAGGCATTCCCGCCATCGGTGGAAATGCCTTCCGGGTCCAGCAAGACGCTATTATTTGTACTGCTTGACGCTGTCGAGAATTTCCTTGGCGTTCGGGACCGTGTCGTAGAACAGTTTCCACGTACCCTCACCGGCCTTCTTGAGCGCGGCCTTGAATTCGGGATTCGGGTTCACGATCTTGCCGCCGCCCTTGGTGATTTCCTCAACCGCCTTCTTCTGCCCTTCTTCGGCCATTTTCCAGATGTCCTCGGCAGAACGCTTGGCAGCATCATCGAAGACTTTCTTGTCTTCCGGCGGGAGCTTGTTGTAGAAGTCGTTGTTGATATACAGCGAGTGGATCACCAGGATATGGCCCGAGAGCGTGATGTTCGGGGCGATCTCGTACATCTTCAGCGCAACGATGTCGGAGAAGGGGCTGTCGCCGCCGTCGATCGTGCCCTGATCCAGCGCCGCCGGTACTTCGGCGAACGGCATCGGCTGGCCGCTCTGGCCAAGCTGCTTGGCAAACTCAAGATAGAGCGGGATGTTCGGCACCCGCATGCGCAGGCCCTTCAGGTCGTTGATGCTATTGACCGGCTTCTTCGTGTAGAAATGACGGAAACCGAGCGGGAAGGCGTTCATCGTCGTCAGGCCGGACTTTTCCGCGAAGCCCTTGTTGATCAGTTTGAAGGTTTCACCGTTCATCGCCCGGTGGGCGTGCTCGAGACTGTCATAGAGCATCGGCGTTTCGAGCATGGCCATCGCCGGGTGCAGCGAACTGGTCTGCGTGCCAGTAGCGCACATCTGGATGATGCCCTTGCGGGTTTGTGCGATGTAGGCGTCTTCCTTGCCGAGTTGGCTGTTCGGGAACACGCGGACATCGTACTTGCCCTTGGTGCCTTCCATGACGTATTTGGCGAACAGCTTCATGCCGATGGTTTCCGGCTCGCCATCCGGTTTCATGCCAGCGATCTTGACGACAATCTTGTCGGCCGCCATTGCCGGCGTCACCGAAGCGCCCAGCAATGCCAGGGCGGAAAGAAGAAGAATCCTGCGTTTCATAAACCCTCCATCAGAAAAGTTGGTTTCCTGCTTTGAACCACTCCGTTTTCCCGCCCCCCGTGTCTTCCCCCGGAGGCGAGCCCATCAAAATTCTTCCGTCACCCAGCCACATCGGCCAGTTGACGAAAACGCTCATCATACGCCGCGTCACAAACGAAAAACGTTCGAACACGAGCATTGCTGAACTATTTTTAACTACGCACTCTGCGGTGCTTCAACACCACAAGCCTGGAAATACTCGTCGTATTTTTCCTGGGCCCGATCACCGAACAAGATTGCGCAAACCTCGCGCAGCCCCTCGCTCCGGCGAATGTCTTCCGGACGCATGATCAGCGAAATTTTTGAGCGACGCCGCAGGAAATCCTCCAGACAGGTCACCATTTCCTGATCGCGAATCAGCGCGATCTCGCCGCGAATATAGTCGGCTCCCTCGATGATCACTTCCGCCTGACGCGGGTCTTGGCGGATCATCGCCAGCAACTC
>CAYUYI010000272.1:0-3815 GCA_964448995.1 uncultured Propionivibrio sp.
CGGTCGCGCAAATCGTTGCCAACTCAAAGACCTTCCATGAACTCGTCGAACTCGGTATTCAGGAAAGCGCCTTCGGCGACCCCATCAGCCGGGAAGCCAAGCGTTTCAAGATTCGTGGCATTCTGCGCGACTGCCTGCGTGAGAAATCAGTCGGGATCATCGAAGAAATCCCCGAGAAGCGCATCGTCAAATACGCCAAGCCGGTGGGTGTCATCGGCTGTGTCATTCCGGCAACCAATCCGGACCTGACACCGGCCGGTAACGCGATTTACGCCATCAAGGCCCGTAACGCCATCATCTTCTGTCCGCATCCGCGCACCCTCAAGACCAGCCGCAAGACCATCGAACTGATGCGCGCCGGTCTCAAGCGCGTCGGCGCTCCGGAAGACCTGGTGCAGATCCTCGGTTACAAGGGCAAAATCAACAAAGGCTTCTCCGAAGCCATGATGACCAAGGTTGACCTGATCATCGCTACCGGTGGCCAGGGCGTCGTGCGCCGCGCCTACATGTCGGGCACCCCGGCCTACGCCGTCGGCGCCGGTAACGCCACCATGATCTGGGACGAAACGGCCAAGCAAGAGCTCAACAAGGCTGCCTTCAACACGATGCGCTCCAAGACTTCCGACTTCGGCTCCGGCTGCTCGGCGGACGGCAATATCGTCATCCATGAAAGCATCTGGGAAGACGCGCTCAAAGAAATGGTCGCTGTCGGTGGCTACATCATGAGCCCAAGCGAGCAGGAAGCGATGCGCAAAGCCATGTGGGACGACGAATGTCATCGCCACTCGGACACGGTCGCCCTCTCCGCACAAGACATGGCCAAGCACGCCGGCTTCGAGATTGCGGCCGATCGCAAATACCTCATTGCTTCGCACGGGACCGGTATCTATAACGAATCGCTCGAAGGCGTCTGGTGCCGCGAAAAGCTCTCGACGGTGCTGGCCGTGCATCGATACACCGGAGAATTCCAGAACGCCATCGACACCATCATGGCGATCCATGAAGTCGGCGGCATCGGGCACTCGGTCGGCATTTTCTCTTTCAACGACGATCACATCCATCGCTTGGCTTCGGTGGCCCGCGTCGGTCGTATCATGGTGCGTCAGCCACAATCGAAGGCCAACGCCGGCAGCATGAACAACGGCATGCCGATGACTTCATCGATCGGTTGCGGCACCTGGGCCGGCAATGCCACGAGCGAAAACATCCACTTGCACCACTACATGAACGTCACTTGGGTTTCTTGGGAATTCGACAAGCCCGACCCCATGAACGACGCTGAGCTGTTCGGCGAGTTCTACGATCCCGAACTTGAAAAGATCCAGTACTCGCCTTATTGACATCACTAAATACCGCCACCGCTTCCTGATGGAATCTGGTGGCGGTATTCCATGATTCCTAGCGATCGCAGCATTCATCGAACGAGACAGGCATGAGCAATTCAGAAATCCAATGGCCAGAAAAAATCACGATCTGTGAGGTCGGTTTGCGCGATGGTCTTCAGAACGAGAAGGTCATCCCCAATGTGGAGCAGAAACTGCAACTGCTTGATGCTGTCGTGGCCTCTGGTGTCAAGATCATCGAAGTCGGTGCATTCGTGCACCCCAAAGCCGTACCACAGATGGCTGATACCGACGCGTTGTGCCGAGCCATGAAAAAGACGGCGGGCGTCGAATATCGTGCACTGGTGCCTAACATCAAGGGGGTTGAACGGGCCTTCGATGCCGGCCTAACCAAAGCAAAGCTCACTGTTTCGGCCAGCGAAGCACACTGCCTCGCCAACTTCAACAGCACCCCTGTCAAGATGGTCGAAGGGTTCGCGGACTGCGTCGAATTCGCCACCAAGAACGGCATGGCGCTTTCTGGTGCGATCTCGACGTCATTCGGCTGCCCGTTCCAAGGCAAAGTTCCGGTCGAACAGGTCGAAAATGCCGTCAGAAGCTTCGTCAAGCTCGGCATCACCGAACTGTCACTCTCCGACACCACTGGCATGGCCAATCCGCGCCAGGTCTATGAACTCGGCACACACATGCGGCAACAATTCCCGCAAGTGCAGTGGGTCATGCACTTCCATAACACGCGCGACATGGCATTGGCCAACATCGTTGCTGGCATTCAGGCTGGCGTACGCCTGTTCGACGGTGCTTTCGCCGGACTTGGCGGGTGCCCGTTCGCCCCTGGCGCATCGGGTAACGTGCCGACCGAAGACGTGATCCACATGCTGCACGAAATGGGGATTGATACCGGCATCGATCTCCTGAAAGCGATGGACACCGCCCGACTGGCCGCCGAGTTTGTCGGTCACCCGCCAGGCAGCGCCGTCATCAAGGCTGGCCGATGCATCGATCTGGTCAAGCAAAAGGCCCAAGGGCAGAACAACAAGTAATCACGACCATGGCTTACTTGCTCGCCGAACAAAAACTCGAAGCCGCGACCCGATGGTGGTCGACCGGGATCATCGATATTTGTCCGGGCGAAATCTCGATTCGAGGTTATCGAATCGGTGAACTGATCGGCAATCTCAATTTCGCCGAAATGATCTGGCTGATGTTGCGGGGCGAGTTGCCATCTCAGGCTGAAGTCGCCTTGCTGGATGCGACGCTCGTCGCCAGTGTCGACCACGGCCCTCAGGCACCGGCCATCTCGATCGCGCGCATGGCAACGACCTGTGGTCTTCCAGTCAATGGTGCCATGGCGTCGGCGATCAACGTTCTCGACGATGCACATTGCGGCTCCGGGCAACAATGTATGGAACTTTTTGCCGAGATTCACGCAGCCGCGGGAACAAAAGGAGAACTGGTCGACGTTGCCATTGCGATCATTCAGGCGCGCCTCGACGCGGGGAACGAAACGATTCCCGGTTTTGGTCACCGCTTCCATCCCGTTGACCCGCGCGTTGCACCGTTGCTCGACTTGGTCGGCGAGGCCATTGCGACCGGCGTCGTCACGGGCCGTCACATCGCCATTGCGAAAGCAACGGAAACAGCCCTCGGCGTCATCCGCCAGCGTTATATCCCGATGAACATCGATGGCATCACGGCAGCCATTTTCGGCGAACTCGGATTCGCGGCAGATCTGGGCCGAGGACTGTTCGTCCTCTCGCGCGCCGTGGGCATTCTTGCGCATGCCTGGGAGCAAAAACAGCAAGGCGAACCGGTGAAGGGTCCAATGCCGACCGAAATTCCCTATACCTACACCGGACGGCCACATCGACCGATGCAAAAAGGCCGACCACAACCTCGGCAGCCAGCATCGGACAAACCATCAGCATAAATATCTCAAGAGAATTATCGATCAAGGAGCGTCAAACATGAAGGATCTGATTTCGAACCAGTTGGTCAAGTATCTCGAAGCACGCGGTGTCGAGCACATTTTTGGTCTGTGCGGACATACCAATATCGCGTTTCTGGCTGCGCTGTCCAAAAGCAAAAAAATCAAGTTCATCAACACCCGGCACGAACAGATCGCCGCGCACGCCGCTGATGGTTACGCGCGCGCCACGGGCAAGGCCTCAGTGCTGTTGTCGCACCTCTCGCCGGGCCTGACCAACGCCGCTACGGGTGTCGCCAACGCCTCGCTCGATTCGATCCCGATGGTCGTGATCGCCGGCGACGTGCCGACGCATTACTACGGCAAGCACCCGCACCAGGAAGTGAACCTGCACGCCGACGCCTCCCAGTGCGAAATTTACCGTCCGTTCTGCAAGCGCGTCTGGCGTGTCGATTCTGCACACCTCTTCCCCGAGATCCTGGAAAAAGCTTTCATCCTCGCCGAAAGTGGCCGTCCCGGCCCGGTGCTGATCGACGTTCCGATGG
>CAYUYI010000273.1:0-1575 GCA_964448995.1 uncultured Propionivibrio sp.
GTACTTTGATGAGATGTACGATGCAACGCGGACGCTGCGGCCACATTATCGGGCGTACGCCGACTGGTTGGCGGCGACGCCGGAGGAGCGCATTGCGCGCAAACGTGCCGAAGCGGATATCGCCTTCCGCCGCGTCGGCATTACCTTCGCAGTGTACGGAGAAGAGGCGGGCAAAGAACGTCTGATCCCCTTCGACGTCATTCCCCGCATTATCCCCGCGACGGAATGGCACTCGCTCCAGGCGGGCCTGCGTCAGCGCGTCAAAGCGCTCAATGCTTTCCTCAACGACATTTATCACACGCAGGATATCCTCCGCGCCAACCGTATACCGCGCGAGCAGATCGTCCATAACGCCCAGTTTCGTCCGGAAATGATTGGCGTTAATGTGCCCGCCGCGATCTACGCGCATATCACCGGTGTCGATCTGGTGCGGGCCGGCGAGGGCGAGTTCTATGTGCTGGAGGACAATCTGCGGGTTCCCTCCGGGGTGTCGTACATGATCGAAGACCGCAAGATGATGATGCGGCTCTTTCCTGAACTCTTCTCGCAGCACAAGATCGCGCCGGTGCAGCATTATCCCGACATGCTGCTGGAAAATCTGCGGACGGTCGCGCCGGCTGGCGTGGACAATCCCACGGTTGTGCTGTTGACGCCCGGCGCTTACAACAGCGCTTATTTCGAGCACACCTTCCTGGCGCAGCAAATGGGTGTCGAACTCGTTGAAGGCCGTGATCTGTTTGTCGATAACGAAATGGTCTACATGCGAACGACGCGCGGACCGCAGCGCGTCGATGTCATCTATCGTCGCCTCGACGACGATTTTCTTGATCCGCAGGTCTTCCGCAAGGATTCCATGCTCGGCGTGCCAGGGCTGCTGTCGGCAATCGCGCTGGCCGCGTAACGCTGGCCAACGCTATCGGCACGGGCGTAGCCGACGACAAGTCGATCTATCCCTATGTGCCGGAGATGATCCGCTTCTATCTTGGCGAGGAACCGCTGCTCAACAACGTGCCGACCTGGATGCTGCGCAAGCCGGACGATCTCAAGTATGTGCTCGACCATTTGCCGGATCTCGTCGTCAAGGAAGTGCATGGCGCCGGTGGTTACGGCATGCTCGTCGGGCCCGCGTCGACCAGGGCGGAGATCGAAGCCTTTCGCGCGCGCATCGTGGCTGCGCCGGAGAAATACATTGCACAACCGACGCTGGCGTTATCGACATGCCCGACCTATGTCGAGTCCGGTATTGCGCCTCGTCACCTCGATCTGCGCCCGTTCGTTCTCTCTGGCAAGCAGATCGACATGGTGCCGGGCGGGTTGACGCGCGTGGCTCTGCGCGAGGGTTCGCTGGTGGTCAACTCGTCGCAAGGGGGCGGTACCAAGGATACCTGGGTGCTCGAAGATTAAGGAGGGGGAGAAGAACATGCTGAGTCGTACTGCCGACCATTTGTACTGGATGTCGCGTTATACCGAGCGTGCGGAGAATCTGGCCCGTCTGCTCGATGTCACTTACCAGATGTCGCTCGTTCCGAAAACGCTGGCCGTCGAGAACCAGAATTGGGGGGCGATCCTCGCACT
>CAYUYI010000273.1:1675-3811 GCA_964448995.1 uncultured Propionivibrio sp.
TTTTTTGAATGGGTGAAGCTGCGCGCCGCGGTCATTCGCGGTGTGACGTTCGGCACCATGCTGCAGGACGAGGCGCTGAGTTTTATCCGCTTGGGCGGCTACATCGAACGCGCCGACAACACCGCACGCATCCTTGATGTCAAATACCATGTGCTCAACGGTGATGGCGAAGAGGGCGCGAGCGATTTTTATCAATGGGGCGCCCTGTTGCGTTCGGTGTCCGCCTTTGAGGTCTATCGCAAAGTCTATCGCGATGTCATTACGCCGGCGCGTGTTGCTGAGCTGCTGATGCTTCGCCCTGACATGCCGCGTTCGTTGCACGCCTGCATGCGTGGTGTCACACGCATGCTCGACGATATCCGTAACGCACAGTCATCGGAAACCGAGCGCTTGGCGGGCCTGCTCCATTCACAGATTCACTACGCTCGAATCGATGACATCCTGGCCGAAAGTCTCCACCAGTATCTGGTCGATTTCATGGATCGTATCTACGAACTGGGCAATGGCATCCGCCGTGATTTCCTCGTGCCCGAGTGCTGATGAGTTTCGGTGATTGCGTTGGCGTGCGAATTCTGCAGCGGTTGACAGCGGTTTGGGCGGCGTAGAAAATGCCGGCTCCAATTGATTCGATAAACGGAACACGGTGCAACTCCGTGGCGGGCCCGCCGCTGTATCCGGGGACGAACGCTGCCTGGTTAAGACCAGCCACTGTCGGGGCAGACCTCGACGGGAAGGCGCAGCGCTTCGGCTGATCCGGTAGCCAGAAGACGTGTCGAAACAAAGCGGAGCTTTGGAAAGGGCTCCGGCTGGATGCATGTGTTGACGTGCCTCCAGCCGGGGCCCTTTTTGTTTTTTCGAGTTGCAGACAATGTTCAGGCCGTTCGGCGCTGCTTGGTCGGCGGCAATGTGCGTGTCGTGACGTGTCTGCCTCGATGCCGTTTTTGAAAGATGACCATATCATGAAATTTGCTATCAACCCCGTCAGTAACGCGCTCGACGCAGCGCTTCTCGACAAAATCGACAACAAGACCAAGCCGCTCGGCTCATTGGGGCAGTTGGAGAAAATCGCCTTCAGGATCGGACGCATCCAGAACACGCTGTCGCCGATGCTGAACAACCCGCATGTGCTGATTTTTGCCGGCGACCACGGTGCCGCCAAGGCTGGCATATCGGCCTATCCTCAGGATGTCAGCTGGCAGATGGTGGAAAACTATCTGCAAGGCGGTGCCGGTGCCAATGTGTTCTCGCGCCAACACGGACTCAAAATGGTGGTCGTGGATGCCGGGGTGGCACATGAATTCGGCGAGCGCGAGGGCCTGATCAACGCCAAGATTTCGCCGACCGGTACACGCAACTACCTCGTCGAACCCGCGATGACACGCGAACAATGCGAACTGGCGCTCGAACGTGGTGCCGGCTTTGCCCGGGCCGCCATTGCCGATGGCTGCAATATCATCGGGCTGGGTGAGAAGGGTATCGGCAATACCGGGTCGGCTTCGCTCATTACGCATTATTTGACGGGGGCCCCGCTGACTGAGTGTGTCGGGCGCGGCACCGGGCTTGACGATGCAGGGCTGGCGCACAAGCGGGCGCTGATGCAGCAGGCCATCGATCGGGCGCAGCTGCCTGCTGATGCGGAAGTCATGGCCGTGCTGACAGAATTCGGCGGATTCGAGATTGTCATGATGGTCGGCGCCTATCTGGCGGCGGCCGAGGCCGGTGTGACGATCATGGCCGATGGCGTGATTGCCACTTCGGCGCTGTTGGCTGCTGTTCGTCTGGCGCCCAACGTGCTCGATTACGTGATCTTTTGCCACAAGTCGGCCGAAGCCGGCCACGCTGTGCAGTTGCGTGTGCTCAACGCCGACCCGATTCTCGACATCGGCATGCGTCTGGGCGAGGGAACCGGCGTGATGGTGACATATCCACTGTTCTGTTCAGCAATTGCCTTCATGAACGAAATGGCCAGCTTCGATTCGGCGGGTGTCAGCAAGAAGATTCGCTGATCGCATCGGCTCCTTGATCGCGTGGCAGGCGGGGAAGGAGGTTCTGGGGGATAATGGCCAGAATCTTCATCCCTGCTGCAACGATCATGAGTGACTCTCTGCAAGACTTCATCCAAGGACTCCCCAAGGC
>CAYUYI010000274.1:0-3802 GCA_964448995.1 uncultured Propionivibrio sp.
AGGTGAAGTTCGCCCATACCGGAAATAATGGTCTGACCGGACTCTTCGTCGCTGCGCACACGGAACGATGGATCTTCCTGCGCGAGACGACCCAGCGCAATCCCCATCTTTTCTTGGTCAGCTTTAGTCTTTGGCTCGACCGCGATGTGAATCACCGGCTCCGGAAATTCCATGCGCTCAAGCGTGATGGGCGCATCCGGATCGCACAGGGTTTCGCCGGTCGTGACTTCTTTGAGGCCAACACAGGCAGCAATGTCGCCCGCCAGAATTTCCTTGACCTCTTCGCGATTGTTAGCGTGCATCTGCAGCACTCGACCAATCCGCTCTTTCTTGCCCTTGATCGCGTTATAGACGGTGTCGCCAGATTTCAGGACTCCGGAATAGACGCGAATGAAGGTGAGTTGCCCGACATACGGGTCGGTCATCAGTTTAAACGCCAATGCCGAGAACTTGGCACTGTCAGCGGCGGCGCGTGTCGCCGGTTTTCCGGCATCGTCTTCACCGGCGACGTCGGGAATATCAACGGGAGACGGCAACAGTTCAATCACGGCATCGAGCATGCGCTGCACGCCTTTGTTTTTGAACGCGGTACCGCACAACATCGGCTGGATTTCGCAGTTGATCGTACGCGTACGCAACCCCTGGATGATCTCGGCCTCCGACAGCTCGCCGGCTTCAAGGTACTGGTTCATCAGTTCCTCGGAGGCTTCAGCAGCCGATTCGACCATCTTGGCACGCCATTCCTCGGCCACATCCTGCAGATCTGCCGGGATGTCTTTGTACTCGAACTTCATGCCCTGGGACGCCTCGTCCCAAATGATCGCCTTCATCTTGACGAGGTCGACCACACCTTCGAAGTTATCTTCCTTGCCAATGGGAATCACGACCGGCACAGGACTGGCCTTCAGACGCGTTTGCATCTGATCGACAACTTTGAAAAAGTCGGCGCCCTGACGATCCATCTTGTTGACGAACGCCAGACGCGGCACCTTGTACTTGTTCGCCTGCCGCCAAACGGTTTCCGACTGCGGCTGCACACCACCGACCGCGCAATAGACCATACAGGCACCATCAAGCACACGCATCGAACGCTCGACTTCAATCGTGAAATCAACGTGTCCGGGCGTGTCAATGATGTTGAAGCGGTGCTCGGGGAATTGCATATCCATCCCCTTCCAGAAGCAGGTCGTGGCGGCCGAGGTAATCGTGATACCTCGCTCCTGCTCTTGCTCCATCCAGTCCATGGTGGCTGCACCGTCATGAACCTCACCGATTTTGTGATTGACGCCGGTATAGTAGAGGATACGCTCGGTCGTCGTTGTCTTGCCGGCGTCGATGTGCGCGCTGATACCGATATTGCGGTAGCGCTCAATGGGTGTTTTGCGTGCCACGGTAGAAAACCTTCGCTAATAAAGAACGAGCGCCACGGACACCCGCGGCGCAGTTAACAACTTAGAAACGGAAATGCGCAAACGCCTTGTTGGCATCGGCCATACGGTGGACTTCGTCACGCTTCTTGACAGCGCCGCCGCGGTTTTCCGCAGCTTCAAGCATTTCCGCCGCCAGACGCTGGCCCATCGACTTCTCGGAACGCTTGCGCGCCGACTCACGCAACCAGCGCATTGCCAGCGCCATACGACGGCTCGGACGAACCTCAACCGGCACCTGATAATTGGCACCGCCAACACGACGGCTTTTAACTTCAACCAGCGGCTTGACGTTGTTCATGGCCAGACCGAAAACTTCGATCGGATCCTTGCCAGCCTTGGTGGAAATGATATCGAAAGCACCATAGACGATGCGCTCGGCGACGGATTTCTTGCCGCTCATCATGATGGTGTTAACAAACTTGGAAACTTCGATATTGCCGAACTTCGGATCCGGCAGAATATCGCGCTTGGGTACTTCGCGACGACGAGGCATATCAACCTTTCACTATCAATTCAGTTGAAGATCAGCACAACGAGCACCGACCTCCGCGGCCACCCAACGGAGTGACCACTTACTAAAACGGCAATTACGCCGCTTTGGGACGCTTCGTTCCGTACTTGGAACGACTCTGCTTACGATCCTTGACGCCCTGAGTATCGAGCGAGCCACGCACGGTGTGGTAACGCACGCCTGGCAAATCCTTTACACGGCCACCGCGAATCAGAACCACCGAGTGCTCCTGAAGATTATGGCCTTCGCCGCCGATGTAGGAGATCACTTCGAAACTGTTCGTCAGACGAACCTTGCAGACCTTCCGCAGCGCGGAGTTCGGCTTTTTCGGTGTCGTCGTGTAGACGCGGGTGCAAACGCCACGCTTTTGCGGGCAATTCTCCAGCGCCGGAACTTTACTCTTGCTGACCACCGCTTCGCGCGGCTTGCGGACCAGCTGGTTAATGGTTGGCATATTTCTATCCCTATTCAACCTGCAGCAGGTCGCCCCGAAGAAACGCCAACGCTGCAAACAACCCAAGGCGGACGCGAGCCCGCCTCGGCAGATTTTTTATAAAAACACAGGCAATGATTAGCCTATGCCGACAAAGACCGGGGATTCTATGAGTTATCAACCCCCAAGTCAACCTGCAGCAGAATCCGCAACCCCTTCAGCAGTTGCGGGAACTGACACTTCATCAACGACATCCGCGCCCAAATCGACGCCTCCGGCATTGCTCTTTCGCATCCGGTGATACGCGAGTCCGGTCCCGGCAGGAATCAGACGGCCGACGATAACGTTCTCTTTGAGACCGCGGAGTTCGTCGCGCTTGCCCATGATCGCCGCTTCGGTCAACACCCGCGTCGTTTCCTGGAAGGAAGCGGCCGAGATGAACGAATCGGTCGACAGTGAAGCCTTGGTGATACCAAGCAATACGGGTTCGTACGTCGCCGCCAGCTTGCCCGGCTCCAACGCGTCGTTCTCGTCGAGCAGATGCGCCTTCTCCACCTGCTCGCCACGGATGAACTTGGTATCACCCGGATCGATAACCAATGCGCGGCGCAACATCTGCCGTACGATCACTTCAATGTGCTTGTCGTTGATTTTGACACCCTGAAGCCGATAAACATCCTGCACTTCGTCGGTGATGTAGACAGCGAGCGCCTCAGCCCCCTGCAAGCGCAGGATATCGTGTGGATCCGGCGCGCCATCGACAATCATTTCGCCTTTGTTCACCACTTGACCATCGTGCACGAGAACGTGCTTATCCTTCGGGATCAGATACTCATGCGTCGCGCCTTCAAGATCGGTGATGATCAGACGTTGCTTGCCCTTGGTGTCCTTGCCGAAAGAAATCGTGCCGGTAAACTCGGCGAGCATGCCGGCATCTTTCGGCGTCCGCGCCTCGAACAACTCGGCCACACGCGGCAGACCACCGGTAATGTCGCGGGTCTTGGCCGATTCCTGCGGCAAACGTGCCAGCACGTCACCGACCGAAATCTGTTGACCGTCGGCTACGGTGATAATGGCACCGACCTGGAAGGTAATCGTCACCGGATGATCGCTGCCATGCATGCGGACTTCTTCGCCATTGGCGTCATACAGCTTGACCTGCGGACGCAACCCCTTGGTTTGCGCCTTGCCGCCTCGCTTCGGGTCGATGACGACGAGCGTCGACAACCCTGTCACTTCGTCGATCTGCTTGGCGACCGTCACGCCTTCTTCGACGTTCTCGAATTTCACCTGGCCAGTGTATTCGGCGATGATCGGCCGCGTGTGTGGATCCCAGGAAGCCAGCTTGGCGCCAGCCTTGACAGACTGGCCGTCGGACACCTGCAAAGTTGAGCCATACGGCACCTTGTGGCGCTCTCGCTCGCGACC
>CAYUYI010000275.1:0-3802 GCA_964448995.1 uncultured Propionivibrio sp.
ATCTTCTCGTAGATCAGCACCGGAATGTTGTAGATGCCGGTTTCGACGCCGAGCACGGCGACCGTTCCGAAGTGCGCCATCGAGTAGAGCATGATGAGCAGCGCACCGGAGAGGATCGACGGCATCACCAGCGGGATGGTGATCTTGCGCGTGATGGTGAAGAGATCCGCGCCCGAAATTCGCGCCGATTCCTCAAGCGTCGGATCCATACGCTCCAGCGCGCCGCTGACCTGGATGAAGACGAACGGGAAAAGGTACATCGTCTCGACGAGAATGATTCCGGCATACGAGTAGATGTTGAAGATCGGATTGTCGAAACCGAGCACATCCATGAAGAAGCGGTTGATGTAGCCCGCGCGCGGCGAGAGCAGCATCTTCCAGGCCAATGCGCCGATAAAGGCTGGCAGCATGAAGGGCACGAGGAAAAGGAGCTTCATCGTGTTCTTGAACGGCAGGTCGGTCCGTGTGACGAGCCATGCGAAGAGCGTGCCGACAATCGTTCCGGTGACGGTGACGCCACCGGAGAGGAACAGCGAGTTGAGCAGTGCCTGGTAGGTTTCCTTGCGCTGCAGGACGTGAATGACGTCGGCGATGTTGAAGTGGCCGTCCACCCAGAAGGCGTTGAAGAAAATCAGCAGCATCGGGAAGGCGACAACCACCACCAGAATGCCGACTGACAGGCTGAAGAGGAGTTCCGGTGTGCCGAACCCCGTTTTCGATTTTTGCATCATGGCTATACCCTGTTCGAGACGGCGATATCACCCGAAAACCACTGCACGCTGTCAAGCGAGATGCGGCAAACGTCGTTTTCGGCGAGAAGAAGATTGCGTGCCACGGCTTCGTGGCTTGGCTGCGTTGCGCGGATCAGCGAACCGGCCACGTCGATCAGGTAGTCGATCTGCGCGCCGAGGAAACTGGCGCGCTTCACAATACCCGGCAGACCGTTGCCGTCGCGTGCGAGGATCACGTCGCTCGGGCGGAACCCTGCCGTGAAACGGTTGCCATTCTTGTCCGGCGTCATGCCTGACCACGCCTCGTTGCTGTCGCCGACGAACAGTCCGCCGTCGCGGCGGTGAACCGGCAGGAAATTGGCGATGCCGAGGAAGCGGAAAACGTAGTCGTCCACCGATTTCTCATACACTTCTTCCGGCGTACCGATCTGCCGGATCGCGCCGGTTTCGTCCATGATCGCGATACGGTCGGCGATGCCAAGCGCGATTTCCTGATCGTGCGTCACGTACAGGATCGTGACGCCAAGTTTCTTTTGCAATGCCTTGATTTCGAAGCGCATCTCCTCGCGGAGATTGGCGTCGAGGTTGTTGAGCGGTTCATCGAGAAGCAGGATGCCCGGTTCATGGATGAGGGCGCGTGCGAGGGCGACGCGTTGCTGCTGGCCCCCCGATAGCTGGGACGGAAGACGCTCGTGGAGATTTGTCAGTCCGACCAGATCGACGGCCCGCATCGTGCGTTCGCGCAATTGCGCGGCGTCGATGCCAGCGATTTTGAGCGGGTAGGCGATGTTGTCGAAGACCGTCATGTGCGGCCATACGGCATAGTCCTGGAAGACCATGCCCAGGCCGCGCTTGTCGGTCGGCAGCGAATCGCCCGTTTCCGCGTCGGCGACCTTCTGGCCGCCGATCAGGATGGTGCCGCTGTCAAGCTTTTCGAAGCCTGCGATCAGCCGCGTCAGGACGGTTTTGCCGCAACCGGACGGGCCGAGCAGCGTAAAGCACTCGCCATCGATCAGCTCGAGCGAGAGGTTGGTCAGGACGGACTTCCCCTCGTAGCTCTTGCTGACATTCCGAATTTCAATATTTGCCATGATCCGGGATCCGTTCGTACTACTTCTGCATGATTTCGGTGAACTTCTTGATGGTCGCTTCCTTCTCGGCCATGATCGCCTTGTAGTCGATCTTCATTGCGCGCTTCATGGCTTCTTCGGGCGTCGGCAGCTTGTAGCGGTCCGGTGCCTTGACATCGTTGCGAACCGGCAGCGTGCCATCCTCGGCGATGATTGTCTGGCCTTCCTTGGATAGCACAAAGTCGACGAACTTCTTGGCCGCTTCGGCGTTCGGCGTGTTCTTGAAGATGGCGATCGGGCTCGGAATCACCAGCATTTCGGGCGGGAAGACCATCGCCAAGTTGGCGCCCTTGTCGACCTTGTCGAGGGTGATGTAGTCGACCGCGAGGCTGCCGAGCAGGTCGCCGGAGGCCGTATCGTCAACCACCTGGCCGGATCCCTTGCCCATCTTGGCGCCGTTGGCGCGCAGTGCTTCGAAGTAGCCCCAGCCGAAAGTCTTGGAGAGAACGGCGACACTCATGTAGGCAGTGCCGGAGAGGGCGGGGTTGGCGATGCCGAAGGCGCCCTTGAAGGCGGGTTTCTTGAGGTCATCCCAGCTCTTCGGTGCTTCCTTGACGTGGCGGGTGTTGTAGGCGATGCCGAGCGTGCCGAGGCGGACGGCGGTGAACGAGCCGTCATGGTCGGGGAGCGGGTTGATCAGCGACTTCATTTCGGTCGGCATGTACTTCATCAGCACGTCCTGCCCCTTCAACTGGTAGAAATCGGGCACTTCGCTGGTCCACAGCACGTCGGCGAGGATTTTGCCCGATTCGCGCTCGGCGGCAATCTTGGCCATCAGCTTGCCGGCGCCAGCCGACTGGAAGTCGACCTTGATGTCGGGGTGCTTCTTCATGAACGCGGTCTTCAGGCCGCCGATCATCGATTCCTTCATCGAGGTATAGACAAAGAGCTTCTGCTGCGCGCTGGCGTTCGCGGATAGCGTCGCGATGCAGGCGATGGCGCACAGGGACAATAGTTTCCGGCAATGCATGGTTTCCTCCTGAGTTGTTGTGGGCAAAGTACAAGCAATCTAGAACCGGACGGAGACGCTGGCAAATAACATTTGCTAATCGGGACGATAACGCTGGCTTGGCGGCGATTGTCGATTTCAGCGGTGTGGCGAGTTGCGACGATTTCGGTGTTAGCGCCTTGAGATGATTTCTTGCGTTCAGTGCCAACACGGATGCACCATTGTGCCACGCACAATCTTGTCACTCGACGCTGGCTGAATATCGGTCAGTCTTCAATCACATGTCCCGCCTGGTTTCTGCCTCGGCCGTCATCAGCGTTGAAGGACAGATCGGGAACGCCTAGGGGGGTGAGACCCCCGCTGCGCTGTTCGGGTTATCCGTGCCGGTTTTTCAGCACGATTTCCCAGAGGTGTTTTCTTGCCCGATACTTGTCGCTCGATGTTTCGTTGGCTTCAAGAATCTCGAAGCATGGCGAGAAAAACTGCTGGATGGCGTCGGCGTCGAAAAATCGCTTCCGGATTCCGCCGATGTCAAAATAGCCCGGCTCGATCAGGCGTCCCTGTCCGGCACCGTGTTCGGTGTCGTTGCTTGAGTTGAGCCGCGCCACGAGAATCGCCTCGGGTTTCAGGATGCGCGAGACTTCAGTGATGATGCGCCGGGTTTCGCTCTCGGAAAAATAGTGCAGGGACAGGTCGCTGACGATGAGGTCAAAATAGGCATCGGGATAAGGAAGCGGTTCGCGCATGTCAGCAACGCGGGCATGGATCTGTGGGGTTTGCGGAAGGTGCGTGATGGCCTCGGCCGAATAATCCAGTGCGTGGACGATGCTGCCGGTGCCGCAGAGGGAAGGGATGTTTGTGCCGTCGCCGCAGCCGAGATCGAGAATGACGCACGTGTCCGTCGACCGGAAGCGCAGGATATGGCGGTCCAGCCAAGGATCCGGATTCGGTGTCCGCGAGCGGTAATAATCGTTCCACTGGCGGCGCTGAGG
>CAYUYI010000276.1:0-3781 GCA_964448995.1 uncultured Propionivibrio sp.
TCATGGGGCGTGAGATAGCCCAAAGATTTTCTGGGGCGATGATTCAAGCGATCCTCAATGCGTCTGATTTTGTTAGCGGAGAGAGTCATCAAGCGGGTCCTTCTCGGCACATACTGACGGATCAAACCATTGGTATTCTCATTCCTTGCGCGTTGTCGGGGCTTGCCCGGATCGGCAAAGAAGACCGGGAGACCCATGCTCGCATAGGCGGCGAATTCCGATCCGTTATCGAGCGTCAGGGATAAAGCGGGCAGCTTGCGCAGGGCGTTCCGGACGGCCCGAGCGACCGTTTCCGAACGTTTATGCAACGGCCCCGAGAGTCGGGTGTAGAGACTCTTGCGTTCGACGAGCGTAACCAGGCAGTGATGGTGCGTTCTACCGCGCACGGTATCGCCCTCCCAATGCCCAGCGTCCTGCCGTGCCAGCACTTCTTTCGGTCGTTTGCGAATGCTCGGGCGCTTCTTGGGCAAGCCCCCGCTGCTCTGCCGGCAAGGGGGCTGGGCATTGTGGTGGCGAAGATGCGCGCGCAAGCTGTCCGGCCGGCCTCGTTGTGCCAGCCAATCGTAGACGCCTTGGGCACTGACCTGGAGCGGTGCTTCTGTCAGCCTCAGCCTTCCCTCAATCTGCTCGGGCGGCCAGTCCTGGCGAAGACAGCCGGCCGCGAGTTGCCAGAGCGCCTTGGGTTTGGTCGGGTGGTTGGCCGCACTGATCGCGCGACACTTCAAGGCGTGCCGATGCGCTTTCTCGGCACAATAACGCTCGCCAGCAGCGATACGCTGGCATTCCCGATAGAGCGTCGAGTGATGAATACCCAAGGCGCGGGCAACGACGAGCTTGCTCTGTCCGAGCGCCAAACGCGCTTCAATCTGGTAACGTTGATGACGGTTGAGGTGGGTGAATTTCATGGGAGCCTCCTTGCGGATTCGAACACCACAAAGGTACTCCTTTCACTTCACCTCAACCCTTGTGTCTCACCCTGATAGTTCGCAGCTACCTAGATTTTGTGGGGAAATTCTAACCGTGGCGTTTAGTAAAACGGGTCAGATTTTTCATCATCTCAACCATCACCGGTCGGATTGCAACCTTGACCTTGGCTGCATCGGCGAACGCCCGGTCGTCGCCGTCAGTGACTTCGTTTTTTACCGCGCCGGCAGCATTGACCGGAAAGGCGATCTTGAAGTCATCGCCGAGATAGGCGATGCGATTCCAGTCGCCCGCGACGGCGTAGTCGCGGTGATACGCCGGGTCGAGCAGATTCTGTCCGAGCGAGTAATCCGTCGCGGGGTTGCGCACGCCGAGCAGCGGCAGCAGCGTCGCCGGGATATCAAGGTGGCTGGTGATGCCTTTGACCACGCGCGGCGCCTGGCCCGGCACATGGATCACCGCCGGCGTACTGGTCTGGAAACGATTGAATTCCGCACTGTGCCCCCAGCGGCTACGCTCCATGAACTCTTCGCCATGGTCGCCGAGCACGATGACGATGGTGTTGTCGAGCAGTTTCTTGTCGCGCAGGTGATCGATGACGCGCGCCACCTGCTGGTCGACATGACGTGAAGCATTGATGTAGCGATTCTTGATCAGCCCGATATCTTTCTCGAAATCCGCCGTCAGATAGTTGAGATCCTTGAGATACGGCTCGGCAATCACCGTTTCCGGCGGGAAATAGTAATTGGCGTGCGTCGATTCGAAGAACATGTAGGTCATGAACGGGCGCTTCTCGTCGCGCTTGTCGATGAAATCGAGCAGTTCCCCGACATTCGTTCGGTCGCGCTGCCACTGCTCGCCGATCTCCAGATGCTCGTGCATATCGGCCTTGTTCATGTTGACGAAGACCGTTTTGTCGAAGGCCGGGAAGCTGAAACGCTGGCTGGTGTGCAGGCTGAACTGGTAGTTCTGCTGTTGCAGCACATCCATCAGCACCGGCGCACGCCGATGATCGAGCATTGTGAACCAGTAGGGCGCATACAGCCCGTAGAACATCGAAAACACGCCCATTTGCGTCAGGTTTCCGCCGCTGTAATGCTTTTCGAGGCGCAGCGCCTGCTCGGAGAATTGCCAGAGCGAGGGCATGATCTTCGGATCGAGCATGTCGAAACGCAGTGACTCGGCGACCAGCCAGACGATGTTCGGCGATTGCGCGGGTTTTTCGACGACCAGAGGCGCCAGCGGGTAGTTCAGCGAACCGCCTTTGACATCGATTCCCCCCGCAGTTTTTTCGCGCTCTTCGATGCCGAGGTGCTTGGCCAGTTTGCGCACGCTCGTCGTCAGATAGAACGGATAACGCTCACTGGCAAACAGGATCGGCTGGTAATTGACGGCCGCGCTATAGGCGTAGGCCATGCGTTCGCCGAAGGTGGCGAATGCCAGCATCACCAGCAACCAGCGCCAGCGGCGCGAGATGTTCAGCGTCGTTGTCCTTCGCTGCACAAACCAATAGGTCAGCGCCTGCATGCCGATCAACGTGACGATAATCAAGGCTGCAGTCAGTTGCGTGCTGAGGCTGGCGCCGAGCGAGGCGATTCCCCCGGGGCTCAGCACCAGGTCGAGAACGAAGCCGTTGATATGGAATCCATACATACCGTGGATCATGCGGTCGGCGAACAGCAACACATGCGTCAGGCTGGTCAGTCCGACGAGAACCGCCGCCATCACCCATCCCCGCCATTGCCAGGCCGCCAGACGTCCGCACAGCCAGCGTGCCAGATAGCCCCCGGCCAGCGCCGGCAGCAGATAGAAGAAGCTGTAGCTGAAGGTCGCTGCGAGGGTCCAGAAGGCCGAATAGGCACTGGCGTACTGGCTGGCAGAGGTCAGGGTGCTGACGTGCACGGCCAGCAACAGCCAGCTCAGCTGAAAAAAGCGATGGACCCTGTCGATGGCTGGAAACGCAAGCATGGAGAGCTTTCTTGAGCGAAAGTCGTATTGTTCGCGCCGAAGCTTAACGGAGTCTTAAGCTTCGATCAATGTTCTTTTGGTTTGTCTGGCAGCCATGGCGATTGATGGGGGCTGACAGCCGCAACGCCATTGGTTGGAGCTCCCGATTTTGTGCTTCATGCGCGTGATTTTTTAGCATGCGTCAAAGTATCGGTCTAAGATGACGAGTAACTTAGGCCGACTAATAAAAAATACGGGGGTTGCCTTGAGTCTCGCCAGTCTGGTCTTGCGTATCCATCCGCAAAGGCGCTCGTCTGCGGAAGCGGCGTTAACCGCTTTTCCCGGCGTCGAGTGCCACGGCATGTCCGAAGATGGTCGGCTCATCGTTACGGTCGAAGACGCGCCCGGTGCGGCCATGTCCGAAACCCTGATTGCGATTCACCGTATCCCGGAAGTGTTGGCCGCCACGCTGGCTTTCGAAGCGGACGACGCCCTGCTTGCCGACAACCACAATGCTGATTGTTCCGACTGTTCTGATTCCCGCCCTTGTGAGGAGACTCCATCATGACCATCAATCGACGTGATTTCATCAAGGCCCAGGCGGTTGCCGCGGCAGCGGCCAGTGCCGGAATTTCCCTGCCGGTGCTTGCGGCTAAGGGTGATGCGGCCAGTTCGTCGGCCGTCCGCTGGGACAAGGGCGTCTGCCGTTTTTGCGGCACCGGTTGTGCGGTGCTGGTCGGCGTGCAGAATGGCCGCGTCGTGGCGACGCAGGGCGATCCGGATTCCGAGGTGAATCGCGGCCTCAACTGCATCAAGGGCTATTTCCTGTCGAAGATCATGTACGGCGAGGACCGTCTGACCAAGCCGCTGCTGCGCATGAAGAACGGCAAGTACGACAAGGAAGGCGATT
>CAYUYI010000277.1:0-3762 GCA_964448995.1 uncultured Propionivibrio sp.
AGGCATGCCGCATGGCTTCGACCATCACATGCACCGTCGCGGCCGAATTGAAACCCATGCCCTTCAGATCATACCCTTCGAGCGTATTGAGAATCTGGCACATCGTCGTGCCGCCCGAACTCGGTGGCGGCGCGGAATGAAAGACGTAACCGCGATAATCGCAGGTGACCGGCTTGCTCTCGCTCACCGAGTAGGCAGCGAAATCAGCCGCCGTCAGCAGACCGCCGTTCAGCTGCGCGGCCGCCTCGATTGCCCGCGGAATCTTGCCTTTGTAAAAAACGTCGGGCCCGTGCTTGGCGATCGCCGTTAGCGTCCGCCCGAGATCTTCCTGAACCAGGCGATCCCCCGGCTGCAAAGGCGATCCGTCCTTGCGCAGAAAAATGCGCGCGGCCTCCGGATCTTTCCTGATCCGTTCGACCGTCGTATCGAGGATGTCGGTATCGCCGCGATTGAGCACAAACCCTTCGCGGGCCAACCGGATCGCCGGCGCCATAACCTGAGAGCGATCGAGTTTGCCGTATTTGCGCAGCGCCGTATCGAGGCCCAGCACGGTCCCCGGCACGCCAACGGCCCGATAGCCGTACAAGCTCGAATCCTTGACAACGTTGCCGCCCGCATCGAGGTACATGTCGGCCGTCGCCGCCGCCGGCGCCTTTTCGCGGAAGTTGAGGAAGACGTCGCGCCCATCGGCCAGGTGAATCGTCATGAACCCGCCGCCACCAATATTCCCGCAACACGGATTGACGACCGCCTGCGCATAACCAACCGCCACCGCGGCATCGACGGCATTGCCGCCCATCTTGAGGATGTCCACACCGATTTTCGAGGCCAGATGCTGGGACGTCACTACCATCCCGTTTTTTTCTTCAACGGCCGGCAACGACGCCGCGAGCGCCGTGCCGGAAATCATCGCCAAAGACAATGCGGCCAGTTGCCGCCCCAACACACGAATCTTCATCTCACGCCTCCTGTCAATGAACACACAAGAAAATCAATTCCGCCCGCCGCGCCACCTGCCCTGCCATGACGTAAGACTACCACCATCCGCCCCCCATTGCCCCAATACACATTAAACAAGAACTTCCGGCCAAGCCAACAGAACAACACGATCGCGCCCCCAGTGGTGCAGCGTTGAATTATCATGCTGTTTGCGTGGATACTCTAGGTCGTAGTTCGGCTTGAAGCAGACGTTGTATTAGGAGAGAAATGCGGTTAATTACGGCAGTCCTAGCGATTATTTTCGGAGGCTTCGCGGCTTATCGCGGTCTGGTCGAATCTTCAATTGCTAATGTTATTGTTGCGCTCAGTGGATGCATTCTTTGTGCAATCACATCATGGCTTGGAGACAGATTCTTTCCGGGAAAATCTGTACCGATTTGGGCTATAGCACTATTCTCAGGTTTGTTTGCAGCATCGGCATCAATCGTGGAATCCTCTGGCCCAGTTGCTTATCTCATTTTCGGTTTTTTTTAGGTGCTGCAGGCGTTGTTATGATATTGCGCTTGTATTTCCCGAGCAGAAACATCCTTGGGACAAATCCAAAGAATTACAAATATGGCTCGAATTTCTTCCTGGACGCTCTCTCTTCGCCACAAGAAAATCGCCCCCAAAACTTGAAGAAAACCGATTGAGGCGTGAGCAAGGCTGCAGGCCAATAAGCATGCGCCTTACGGGCATTCGGCCAAATACGATTTGAATCGCCGATGGCGCCTTTACGCCGCCAGGATGACGCGCCGGTAACAACGCGGACAACCACGCGTCCTCACCGCCGGCGCCATGTCGATCAACCGGCCGCCACATCGACGCGTTCCACCTGGCGCGTATAATCAACCCAGGATTTGTCTGCCGGCACGCCAGACCGCCGCGCCTCCGGTTTCCGCACACGCTCTCTTTCGACAAAGGATGCACGATGGCTTCTTCCACGAAATCCACCGGATTCCGGTTCGTCGCCACGATCATTGCGCTGGCAGTGCCGTGTCTCGTTGCGGCACAGTCGTTGCCATCTTATTCCGGCCAGACGGTCTATTTGCCGATCTACTCGCATCTCTATCACGGCGATCTCGACGCGCAGGGTAAGCCGATCCAAACGTTGCTCTCCGCGCACGTCAGCATTCGCAACACCAACACCAACAAATCGCTGAAACTGCACTACGCGCGCTATTACGACACCGACGGCAAGCTGCTGAAGGAATTTGTACCGAGCATCGTGGTGATTCCGCCCTTGGGAACGCATGAACTGTTCGTGCCGCGCAGTGATGCCTCGGGCGGATCGGGCGCCAATTTCCTCATTTCGTGGAGCGCGGAAACTTCCGTCAATCCGCCACTGGTCGAGGCACTGCATGCGGATATTCAGCCGGAACGTACCTTGACCTTCATTACCTCGGCACGGCCGATCCAGCCGCGCAATTAGGCTGGTCACGCCGGACGGCTCCGGCTTGTCGCCCGCCCCGATTTGGCCGATGATCATGGCTTGACCGATCATCGCCGAAGACTACCGCCATGTCGCCGAACGCCCGCCGAATCCTGATTGCCCTCGTGACGATTGCCGTCGGCGCCACCGTGTTCTGGTGGCTCGGCCGCCCCAAGCCCGTGCCGGTACAGGTCAAGGAGATCGACCGCGGCAAGGTCGAGGCAAGCATTGCCAACACGCGCGCCGGCACCATCGAAGCCTGCCAGCGCACGAAATTGTCGCCGATCATGGGTGGCCGCATCGAGGTTCTCGCCGTCAAGGAAGGCGACCGCGTGCGCAAAGGGCAACTGCTCATGAAACTGTGGAACGACGATCAGCAGGCGCAGCGCGCATTGGCGGAAACACAGGTGGCCACGGCACGGCAACGTGTCAATGAGGCCTGTTTCCAGGCGACCAATGCCGAGCGCGAAGCCGAACGGCAGACATCGCTACGCGAGCGCGGCTTCGTTTCGACCTCGAAGGAAGAATCCGCGCGCACCGAAGCGCAGGCGCGCCGCGCCAGCTGCGACGCCGCCAAGGCCGACGTCATCCAGTTCCAGGCCAAGGTCAACGCCACCCGTGTCGAGCAGGGGCGTACCGTGCTTTACGCGCCGTTTGACGGCACCATCGCCAAGATCGTCGGCGAAGTCGGCGAATATTCGACGCCCTCGCCCCCCGGCGTGCCAACGCCGCCGGCGATCGACCTGATCGATGATTCCTGCCTGTACGTGAAGGCGCCGATGGACGAGGTCGACGCGCCCAAAATCGCCGCCGGCAAGCCGGTTCGCATCAGCCTCGACGCACTGCCGAAGCAGTCTTTCCCGGGCAAGGTCAAGCGTGTCGCGCCGTACATCACGGCAGTCGAAAAACAGGCGCGCACTGTCGACATCGAGGCCACTTTCGACGACCCGGCTGCGCCGGGCAAACTGCTGGTGGGCTACAGTGCCGATGTCGAAGTCATTCTCGACGTACGAGAAAACGTGGTGCGCGTGCCGACTTCGGCGCTGCTCGAAGGTGGGCGCGTGTTGATCGCCGGCAAGGATGGCCGGCTCGAAGAACGCAAGGTCAAAGCAGGGCTGGCGAATTGGGAGTACACCGAGGTCAGTGAAGGGCTGGAGGCCGGCGAACGCGTCGTCACCTCACTGGAACGCGTGGGCGTCAAAGCCGGCGCGGCGTACGCCATCGAACCCCGTCAGGCGACGAAATAAGCACCTGCCCATGCCTGCACTGATCGAACTCTCCGGCATCGAGCGCGTTTTCCACCTTGGCGATAGCGCCGTGCATGCGCTGCACCAACTCGACCTCGCCATCGA
>CAYUYI010000278.1:0-3752 GCA_964448995.1 uncultured Propionivibrio sp.
AGATCCATGCTTTCCGGACGATCGATGCCACCTCTCGTACATCCCGCCCATGCGGTCCATGCCGCCACGCAGCAAAAACCTGCAGCCTCGGGCGAATTCTTCCTATCCTTGTTGCCGCATGCCGAGAAAATACGCCTGAGGAACGCCACGACACTCGACGGCGGCGTGAAGCCATGGCAGGTCATGACTCGCCTTCTGATCCCCGGCGGAATCTCACCGCAGCTGACCCTGACCGTCGGCATCCTGATCATGGCGATGGTTGCCATGGCCAGCCTCACGGCATCCCCGGAAATCCGGCTTCACGTTCTCTATCTCTTCCCCCTCGCTGCGATCGCCTTGCATTGCGAACATCCGGGAACGGTCGCCTTCGGACTCTGCGTTCCGATCGCCACTCTGATTTGGAATGTCTTCGAGCAAGGCGTGCATGACAACGCCCTGACAACGGACATCCTGATCACGGCCGCATCATTCGCACTGACGGTTGCGCTGGCGCGGGCCTTCCGGGTGAATTACCTGGCAACCATCAACCTGGCGACCACCGACTGGCTCACCGGACTCCACAACCGACGCAGTTTTCAGATCGCCACCGACAACGAGATTTCACGCCAACAACGCTATGGCGGCGTCTTTTCGCTGGCCATGATCGATCTCGACGGTTTCAAATTGCTGAACGATTCGAAGGGTCATCAGGCCGGCGACACGGCACTCAAGCTCGTGGCCGACAGCATCAAGACCCACACCCGGCGGACCGACGTGGTCGCCCGTCTGGGCGGCGACGAATTCGTCATTTTGATGCCAAACACCGGCTCAGCAGCCTGTCTGCGGCTGACCCGCCAACTCGTCGTGGTCATCGCCCACCACATGGCCCGTGCCGGATTCGGCGTCACGGCGAGCATCGGCAGCGCCACCTTCACCGAGGCGCCGGAATCGGCGACCACCGCATTGCAACGCGCGGATGCGGCCATGTACGAAGCCAAAGCGCGCGGCAAAGGCTGCGCCGTTGATTCCGGCCGGCAATAGTCGCATCCCGGCAATCTCCGTCCGAAGCAAGGTTCACTCATCCCGGCGAGGCTTTTCGAGCCCGAGACATCGACCCACCAGGAAAATGAAAAGCGCGTAGATCACGGCGGAGAGTCCGATCAGCATCAACGTGTCGAGCCACTCCGCGGCATCGAAAAACTGACCGCCGCCAAAGGTCAGCTTGCTGACCGGATCGAACGAAGCCGCGTAGGCCACCCCCTGCGAAATGACGCCCGAGAGGGTGACCACGCATCGCGGCACGTTCGTCATGAACGGCAAATCACTAATGCTTGATCTGGTTGCCGATGACCCCGCCGATCGCCGCCCCGCCGACCGTTCCCACGCTGCTGCCGCCGGTGAGCACCGCCCCGGCCACACCGCCAATCGCCGCGCCGACGGCCGTGTTCTTGTCGCGTGCCGACATGTTCGAGCAACCGACTGCCGCAAACGCGGCAACCGCCATCGCCAGCACCACCGACTTCTTCATTCCCATCATCCCATTCCTTTCCGAGTAAAAACGTGGTTCAAGATCAGTGCGCGTATTCTCACGACGGATGCGTCGCCGCCCAAGTGTCGTCAGATAACGACAAAACAGCGACAAACCGGGAGCCAACCGATTCCGCACACAACGGAAGCCGCTATCATTGCCCCGCCACCCACTACAAAGGATCGACCGCATGGCCGACTACGAGCTCGATGCCGCCCCCCTGCTCGACGAAGCGACGGCGCTGCTGAAAACCGGCCAACGCGTCGTCGCCGTGACCGGTGCCGGCATTTCGGCAGAAAGCGGCATCCCGACCTTCCGGGACGCTTTGACCGGACTCTGGGCGCGTTTCGACGCCGAGCAACTCGCCACGCCGGCGGCGTTTCGACACGACAAGGCGCTCGTTTGGGGATGGTACGAATGGCGCCGGATGCGCGTACTGCAGTGCCAGCCGAACCGCGGCCATCGAGCGCTTGCCCGGTTGGCTGAGATCGTCCCCGAATTCACGCTGATCACCCAGAACGTCGACGATCTGCACGAACGTGCCGGCAGCAGCGTCGTTCATCTGCACGGCAGCCTGCACACACCGCGCTGCACCGTATGCTCGAAACCGCATCGATTGCCGCCGGACATCCCGAATGAACCGGAAGGCGGTCGCCGGATCGCGCCGCCGACCTGCCTCCATTGCGGCCACGACATTCGCCCCGGCGTCGTCTGGTTCGGGGAAGGCCTTCCCGAGCAGGCATGGCAGCACGCCGAAAGCGCCGTGCGCCGTTGCGACCTCCTGCTGACCATCGGCACCTCCGGACTGGTCTATCCGGCCGCCGGATTGCCGGTGCTGGCCCGGCGACTCGGAAAACCCGTGATTGTCATCAACCCCGACGAAACGGAACACGACCGGCTGGCGACGCTGATCCTGCGCGGAAAGGCGGGCGAAGTCTTGCCCCGATTGCTGACGCACCTCGACGCGCCCTGAATGCTGCGCCCCCGACCGCCGACACCCAGCGCACGATCCGAAGTTTATTTACCCCCCTGACGCTTTGCCTCAGCGATCTCGCCCAGCCCACAGCTCGCACCCCTGGCGAACCGTTTCTTCGAGCGAACCTTCACGGGCAAAGCAGGCGCGCACCTCGGACGCATCGTTGCGGCCGGCCAGAACTTCGGTACGCAGTTGATTGATCGCTTCGGTGGCGCCGAGTTCGTAGGCATGCATCTCGATCGCGGCCATCGTACGCAGGAGATCGTCGCGGATGCTCCGTCGCTCGGCACCGCCGGGAATCACGATCGTGCCATCGTAGCCGAAGCGGCAGGCCTGGAAGCGGTTGAAGGTGTAGACCAGATAATCATCCTCGCACGGCTCGAACGGCTTTTCTTGGAGCAGGTAACGCGCCAGCGTCTGCGCGTAGGCCGCGATCTGCGCAGCGCGCTCGACGGTGCGCGGCGTGTCCATGACGCGGAGTTCGATCGTGCCGTATTCCGGTTTCGGGCGGATATCCCAGTAAAAATCCTTCATGCTCTTGACGACGCCGGTGGCGACCATCTTGCGATAGTAGGTCGCGAATTCATCCCAGCTCAGCACGAACGGCGCACGCCCGCTGAGCGGAAAGGCGAAGACCGAGTTGAGGCGCGCCGACTGGAACCCGGTTTCAAACCCCTGCACGAAGGGCGAGGACGCCGACAGGGCAATCAGGTGCGGAATGTAGCGACCGAACGCGTGCAGCAACCAGAGCGCCTGGTTCGGGCAGGCACAACCGATATGCACATGCTGGCCGAAAACGGTGAATTGCTTGGCCAGATACCCGTAGAGTTGCGAGATGTGATGGAAACGCGGCGCGTCGAAGATGGCCTGCTGCCCCCAGTGCTGGAACGGATGCGTCCCGCCACCCGAGAGCAGGACGCCGAGCCGATCGGCCTGATGCGACAGCACGTCGCGGATACCGCGCAATTGCGCCAGGGCGTCGGCATGGCTCACGCAGACATCGGTGGATAGCTCGATCATGGCGTCGGTGATCTCTGGCTTGACGCTGCCAGGATGCGTTCGCCCGGCCATCTCGCGCATCAGATCGGGGGCCGTGCCGATCAGATTGAAATTCTGGCTGCCGACGATTTGCAGTTCGAGTTCGATACCGAGTGTCAGCGGCGAGGAGCGCGAAAATTCCGGGAGGTCTTGCGTCTCTTCACTGTTCACGGCGTTCTCCGCTCCATTTAAGACATAAGGCAACAATCATCGGCCCCATCAATTCCATGA
>CAYUYI010000279.1:0-3733 GCA_964448995.1 uncultured Propionivibrio sp.
GCACGGTCACGCGGGCGTGGGCCAAGCAGCACCACCGCGTCTGGTATCGCCAGGTCACTGGCAAGTGATGCGGTTTTCCTGAAACCGGCCCGCAGTCCAATCCGCTGCGGGCCATTTTTTGTACTTTCGTACACTTCAGAATGAATACAGACGCCATTGCGCCCATCGTTGATTTTCAACCCGCCGCCAACAGCGTCCGGACGATCCTGATGCCGGACGCCAGCCGGATTTTTTCGGAGCGCGCGCGACGCTTCCTGCATCTGGCCGATCACCATAGCCTTGCCGACTGGCTGCGTTATCTCGGTCATCTCACGCAATGCCAGCACGAGCTGGCGAGTTCTTTGAATGATCTGCCGCTACCCGATGCCGGCGCACTCGACCAAGCCCGCCGTCACAACATGCCGCCGCTCAATGCGGCGTCAAGTGTGCGGCCGGCGATCTGGCAAACTGTGTTGCAGCGGCTGATCGACAAGCTGATCGCGGTTTCGCCATCGGTGACCCAGGCCCGCCTGTACGCCTTGCGCGACGCCGCGCCGCAGCGCCTTGACGCCCTCGCGACTGCGCTGCTCAACGGCCAACCCGACCCCACTGACCTCGCCGACGTGCCGCTGGTCGCCGCTGCCCTGCAAACCGTGTGGACCGCCTGGGCCGCCCGGGTCGATCCAGCCACGCTGGCGTTACTGGACTCGCCGGGCCTCTGCCCCTGTTGCGGCAGCCTGCCGGTCGCCAGCATCGTTCGTAGCTCCGCCGACACCACCCAGGTCAACAACCTGCGTTACCTGCACTGCAGCCTGTGCAATACCGAATGGAATGTGCCGCGCGCCGTCTGCACGGCCTGCGCGACCGACCGGGGCATCAGCTACCGGGAAATCGACGGCAGCAATGGTACCGTGCGTGCTGAATGCTGCGACACTTGCCACAGCTACCTGAAGCTCGTGGTGCAGGAGAAGGCCCCCAGCGTCGACCCGGTTGCCGACGATCTTGCAACGCTGGCACTCGATCTGCTGGTCGACGAAGCCGGCTACTCGCGAAGCGGACCGAACCTGCTCTTGCTCGGAGGCGCCGGTTAGGTTCACAATCTTCTTATCAACTTCTGCCCGGTCCGGGTGAATGTATGACTAAAACCATCGCGCTCCCCTCGGTTGATCGTCTGTTACTTCAACAGAGTGATCTCATTCTCCATCATGGCCGCTCGCTGGTGACTGCCTGCACCCGCGCTGAACTGGCGGCAGCACGCGAAGGGGCTCGCGGCGGCCTGCCGATTCCCGACACATCGGAACTGCTGGCGGCAATCGCAGCCCGCCTCGCCCGAACCGCCCGCAACCATCTGCGCCCGGTATTCAATCTCAGTGGCACGGTGCTCCACACAAACCTGGGCCGAGCGCTGCTGGCCGAGGAGGCTGTCGACCTGATGGCCGAGGCTGCACGCACCCCCTGCGCACTTGAATACGACATCGACTCCGGACAACGGGGCGATCGCGACGATCTGATTTCGCCGCTGTTGATCGAACTCATGGGTGTTTCAGCCACTGAATACTCCGCCACCATCGTCAATAACAACGCTGCGGCCGTGCTGCTCGCGCTCAACTCGCTGGCGCAAGGCAAACAGGCGGTGGTTTCACGGGGGGAACTCGTTGAAATCGGCGGCGCCTTCCGCATCCCGGATGTCATGCGTCGGGCGCAGGTCCGACTCGTCGAGGTCGGCACCACCAACCGTACCCACGCCCGCGACTATGCCGAAGCCATCAGTGCCAAAAGCGCACTGCTGATGAAAGTACACACCAGCAACTACGCAATCACGGGCTTCACGCACACAGTTTCCGAAAGCGAAGTGGCATCAATTGCGCATGCACATCACCTGCCGTTATTGGTGGATCTCGGTAGCGGCACCTTGACCAATTTTTCGGATTACGGCCTGCCAGCGGAACCAACGCCGCAGCAGTCATTAGCGGCGGGCGCCGATCTGGTCACTTTCTCCGGCGACAAACTGCTGGGCGGCCCGCAGGCGGGCATCGTCATCGGCCGCAAGCCACTGATCGAGCGGATCAAGAAAAATCCGCTCAAGCGCGCCCTGCGCGTCAGCAAGACAACGTTGGCCGCACTTGAAGCCACGCTGCGCCTCTACCGTAACCCGGACACCCTTGCACAACGCCTGCCCACCCTGCGCCTGCTCACCCGGCCGGCCGAGGAGATCGCCACCACGGCCACGCGGCTGGCACCGCCGCTGCAAACCGCACTGGGCAACTTCGCCACAGTGACTTGCGAGCCTTGCCAGAGCCAGATCGGCAGCGGCGCCCTGCCGGTGGAGCGCCTATCGTCCACCGCGTTGGTTCTCCGTCCGACGACAAAACGGCCCGGCAAAGCGCTTTTGGCGTTGGAGGCCGCGCTACGCCAACTCCCCACGCCGGTGATCGGCCATATTCGCGACGGCGCCCTCCATCTCGACTTACGCTGCCTGGAATCGAAGGACGAAGCCTCCTTCATCGCGCAACTGGCAATGCTCGCACAACACCTGCACACACGGGGTGGCGCATGATCATCGGTACCGCCGGCCACATTGATCATGGCAAAACAACGCTGGTCAAGGCACTCACCGGCATCGATTGCGACCGCTGGCAGGAAGAGAAGGAACGTGGCATCACGCTCGACCTCGGCTACGCCTTTGTTCCACTGGGAAACCATGCCGCCGGAACTCTTGGTTTCATCGACGTTCCCGGTCATGAAAAGTTGATCCACAACATGCTGGCCGGCGCGACCGGCATCGACTTTGTGCTGCTGGTGGTCGCTGCCGACGATGGCCCGATGCCGCAAACCCGTGAGCATCTGGAAATCATCGAACTGCTCGGTATCCGCCGGGGCGCCGTCGCACTGACCAAAACAGGCTTGGTGGATGCAGATCGGTTGGCGACAGCGACCGAAGAGACCCGGGCCCTGCTTGCGGCAACGCCGCTCGCAACTGCCCCTGTTTTCCCTGTCGACGCCGTTTCCGGCGACGGCATCCTCCAACTGCGCACGCATCTCGAAGCAGCCGCCCACCAAACCGGCGAACGCGCTGCCCGAGGCCGTTTCCGCCTTGCCATCGACCGCGCTTTCACACTCGGCGGCGTCGGCACCGTCGTCACCGGCACAGCATTTTCTGGGCATGTTCGTAGTGGAGAACATCTGACCCTGTCACCAACCGGTCAAACGGCCCGCGTGCGCAGCCTGCGTGTTCAAGGCCAGCCGGCTGAATCTGGCCACGCCGGGCAACGCATTGCGCTGGCGCTCGCCGGCATAGAGAAAAGCGCCGTCACGCGCGGCATGTGGGCGCTGGCGCCAGAATTGCATCATCCACAACGTTGCTTTGCCGTCATGCTCAAGGTATTGTCTTCGCAGCCACCAATCGCGCACTGGGCGCAGGTGCACTGCCACCTGGGTGCCGATGACATCCCTGCGCGCATTTCCCTGCTTGAGGGAGAAACCTTGGCCCCGGGCCAAACCGCGCTCGCCGAACTGCTACTCGAACGCGACACCAGTGTGCTGGCCGGCGACTGCTTCATCCTGCGCGATGCCATGGCCCGCCATACGGTGGGTGGCGGCGAAGTCGTGGATATCTTTCCACCCACCCGCAAAAAGCGTTCGCCGGAGCGCCTGGCGCTGCTCCGGGCGCAGGTGCTGACCCCCCCCGCTGCAGTACTGACACTGGCCATTGAACAGCAGCCAGCAGGCATCGACATCCGACGTTTCGCACTTA